>NZ_JBHYZP010000012.1:182015-190941 GCF_042752355.1 Streptomyces sp. NPDC059255 | reverse complement strand
CAGCCCGCCCCCTTGTGGATACCGCATGCCCCGGTGATACCGCACGAGCGACGAACCGTCAGCCCCTACGACTCCACGAGTTCAACCTCAGTAACCCCCGTTTTTGCTTGTGCACCCCCAACGAGGGCGCGCAGATTTCCACTGCGCGCTCAACCTACGAGGTAACCGCTTGTCATGTCTGTGACGAAGGACACGTTCCGTCGCGGGTGCGGAGCCCACGGTGACTGCGATAGGGATGGTTGATCGCACCGTCAGCCCGGGCCACGGAACTCCCCTGCACTCTCGGTCAGCACACCGAACCGACGGGGATATCACTGCGGAACTCGCCCGCGACTTCAGTGTAAAAGCCCTTGCGTGCAAGCCTGTTCACAGGGGTATGGTCTGGCGGTTGCCGAGATCTGGCGCCTTTCTCCGCATCCTTTGCCCTGCCATGGGCAGGGCATTCACCTTCCCAGCGCCGTCCATTACGCAGAGGGGCACAAATGAACACCGCAGTTCGCCTGGGCGTTACGGCTGTTGCCATGCTGGGCCTCATGGCCACCATGCCGACCGCATCAGCTGCCGGGCAGTCGGCCCCGACGGTGAATCAGCCGATCGAGACCATCGACATCAAGGGCATAAAGGTCGACAAAGAGGCGTCGGAGGAGTCGAAACAGATCATCGAGTCCAACGCGGCCGTCGCTGTCGCCGCCGCCAATGTGTGCGGCACCGGTTATACCATCTCCACCAACGCCGTGCGCTACGGCACCTACGGCACGACGTATACCTGGACCAACGGCACGACCTCGGGATCCTCTTACTACGACAAGCCGATCTGCGCCGTGTTCTTCAATGACACCGGGGCCAGCAAGTCCATGGGAGTGCGTCTGCGCTCCAACTACACGGCCGACGCCCCTGCCGAGGACTTCGGCACCTACTCCTCCTACGCCGGCCCCGTGTACCAGAAGCGCGGCTACTGCGGGACGGCCTACTCCTACATGAAGAGCGGGTCCACGGTGGTCGTGGACAACATTTTCACCGTCGGGAGCTGCAACTAATCGTGACTCGAACACGCCCTGTTCCAGCAGCCGTCGCCGCCCTCGCGGCGGCGGCTCTGGCCGTCGCGGGATGTAGCGGAAAAAAGGAAGAATACAATTCGCCGGAAGCGCTCCCTTCCGTGTCTCGCGCGGCCACACCGGAGAACCTCCCTGCAGAGGATCCGACAGAGGCGATATCGCCAGAATCGCCCGATCGGAGCCCGACTTCCGCCCCGGCCTCTCCCGATCCCCCTCCCGCCATAGCGACGGCACCCGTCTCCGCGCCGACGCGGGAAGGCAACACCAAGGTCTACACATTCGGCGATATCGACGTCCGGCTGACCCCGAACGAACTCGGTGTCTATACCGCCATCCATATCCCCAATCCCTCGCGAAGAAGCATGTCCTTCACCATCACGGTGCGGGTGACCGGACCGCACGGATACGAGGTGACAATGAAGCGCTCCTTTCCCGGCGTGCTGCCTGATGACGTGGCACGCGAAGCGGGACTTCTCATCGACGAGGACGAAGCCCCGGTACCGGATGATCCAGTACCGGAGATAGTGGTGTTCGAACAGACCGACGCGTAGGTTTTCCCGGGCCGGTCGGGCGGGAGGGCCGCTCGGCGCTCCGGTGCGCGCCGTGGAGGCGAAGGCGCCGTTTAGAGGTCAGCGACGTCTCTGCGGACGCAGCGGCCCCGGAGTTCGCCGGTGCGGACGCGGCTGCGACGGCAGTCGGCCGCGGAGAGTCCGGCACGATGTTCTCGGCCTCGCCTCCCTCAAGCCACGGTGACAAGCGGCCCGTTCAAGCAGCCTTCGTTCGTATGTGGTGTCCGTGGCCGGGCTCACTGAGCAGGACGGCGGACGGGCGGCCCGTGGGTCGGCCAAGGCGTCGCGAGTGCTGGAGCCGCCACCCGTGCCGTACTCGACACATGTGAACGGGAACACCGACTTCCCGGGAATCCCGGCTCCCGAATCGTGGTGGGCCGGTCACTCCGTGCCTGTTCGCCATTGGTGCGAAAGCTCCTCTTCACGAGCGTCTCGGCGCTTCACGACATCACACAGAGAAGGAACCCGTGCACGTCCCCAGGAAAGCGTCCACTGCCGCGACTGTCATGCTCGCGGCAATACTTCTCAGCTCTTGTTCGCAGCCCGAGCCCTCCTCGGGCGCGGCTGCGAAAGAGACGCAGGCCGACCGGAGCGAGTGGCCGGAGGAACTGCCCAGTTCCGGACTGGTCAAGGGCCTGGAACTTCCGCTCGAAGGCTACATGGTCTCGTACGCGGATCAGGTCGTCATCGACTCCGCTCTGCGCACGCTTCAGACGGAGTGCATGGCCGAGTACGGATTTACGGTCGACCTGCCACGGCCTGGGGTGAATCCGCCTGCGAGCAGTAACAGCATGAACATCGAACGGCGTTACGGCATCACTGACCGTGCCCAGGCGGAGAAGTACGGATACCTGCTCCCGCCCGAGCAGCAGAAGTACACCGCCGAGCAGACGCCCGACCTGCCAAACATCCAGGTCGAGGTTCTCACCGGGCGCACCAAGCCGGAACCGCTCGCCCCTCCCACCGGCAGCGACGGTGCCTACTCCGGGTCGGGCGACCAGACCAAACCGGCTCGCGCCGAGTACGACGGCAAGAAGCTGCACGAAGGCGGCTGTGTCGGATGGGCGAAGCGGAAACTCAAGCTCAATGAGTCCGATGCGGGATTCGTCGTTCAGCTCGCGTCGACAGGAATTTCCGAATCCCGCCCCCACCAGCCGGTCGAGAAGGCCATCACCAAGTGGTCGGCCTGCATGAAGGGCAAGGGCCACGCCGCCTCGGATCCGTACAGGGCCATGGAACAGGGCCTCGGCGGCACCGACACCGACGACTCGATCGCGCTCGCGCTGGACGACATCGACTGCAAGGAGCAGACCCGCCTGATCGAGGTCTGGTTCAAGGAGGAGTCGGCAGTGCAGAAGCAGCTGATCAAAAAGAACAAGGACCAGCTCACTGCCGTCGAAAGGCGCATGAAGGAAGTCCTTACGGCCGCCAAGGCCGTCAAGTAGATGACCAGAGGGGAAAAGCAGTTGAGAAAGAGACGTATCCGTCCGCGCATACCGGTCACCCTCGCGGTGGCCATGGCGCTGGCGATACCCTTGGGCCTGCCCGCGCAGGCCGAGGGGTCAAAACCGCCCGCGGGTGCGGCACAGGGATGGAGCGACGCCACCGAGCAGCAGAAGAAGTTCTCGCTGGAGCCGTCCGCGATCCCGGCGAAGGACCGAGTCCGCATACTCGGCGCGGACTACCAGAAGTCCGCTGACACCGCGGTCACTGCGACCGGCGACGGAACCGGCTTCCACATACTCGCGGGCAAGGAGGAGGACGGCTACCAGCTTCGGACGATAGCCAGCCTGTTCGAGGACGGCTTCGCCTCGGACACGTGGATCGGAAACCACTGTGTGACCGAGTCCGGCAGGTACGCGGCTGTCTCGTACGCGCCGCGGATGTTCACCAACAAGCCTGAGCTCATGGTCCGCGGCGCTTTCACCGCGGTGGTGAACCTGGAATCGGGCAAGGTGACCAAGCTTCCGTTCCAGTCGTCGCTCGCCTACTTCTCGCCGGGCTGCGGCCAGGGCGATCAGGCGGTGTTCACCCAGCTCTCGCACGACGGCGACGAGAAGCAGCAGACCCGTCTGATCACCGTCGACGCAGCGACGGGCAAGCAGAGCCCGTCCGTCACGCTCGCCGGGCAGGTCACCTCGGCCGTTCCCACGGCCGAAGGCGTCGTCGCCGCGCACGGCAACAAGCTGGTGCGCATCAAGGGCAAGACCGAGAAGCCCCTGGCCACCACGACGACTGTGCCGTTCCAGATCACTGCCGATGCCGAAGGCGGCATCACCTTCATCGACCGCGAGCTCGACAAGAAGGCATCCAAGACGCCGGCCAGCTGGGCCAAGCACCTGACGCGCACCGAGGTCGCGCAGGGCAAGAAGACCGAGCCCGTCACGGTGGCCTCCGGCAAGCTGGAGGCCTGGGATCTGTCCCGTTCGGCACGCGGCGAGGTGTTCGTCACCGGTGACGCCACGTCCCGGGCCCTGCCCAAGCGGGTGCACAACCCCGGCAAGCTCCCCATGGGCGCGGCGATCTCCAGTCACGCCCAGGCGGCTCTGACCACCACCTGGTCCGACGGGAAGACCACTCTGGTCAACCCGGAGGACGCCGCCAAGCCACGGCCCGCCCGTACGGCCCTGCGCATGCTGGACTCGGGCAAGTCCGTGACTCTCGACCTGCGCCCCGGCGCGCACCGTGTGGGTGACGAGGCACAGGGGCACGCCCTGTCTCCCGCTCTGCCCACGGGCGGTCCGGTCGACTCCGGCCCGGACACGGGTGAGAAGAGCACGGACGGCCTGTCCACGCAGACCGTCCGTACCCAGGCGCTCACCGCGCAGGCCGACAACCCCAGCGAGGGCACCGGCGAGCGCTACTGCGCGGTGGCCCGCAACGACCCGAAGAAGCAGGCGTTCCAGCCCACTCCGCGCCAGGTCGAATGGGCGGTGGACCAGGCCGTCGTCGGTGAACTGGACTTCTACCGCGAAGGTAACTGGAAGAACACCGGGACCGGCGGTTATCAGCCGCAGGGCCTGTTCCCCTCGACCGTCCTCGCCGGTGACCCCAACGGCACCCTCGACAACGAGGACCCCGACGTCACCGACAAGTGGCACATCCCCGCACAGGTGATGCTCGGCATCACCGCGCAGGAATCCAACATGTGGCAGGCGACCCGCTTCGCCGTGCCCGGTGTCACCGCCAACTCCCTGGTCGGCAACTACTACGGTGTCGACTTTGCGGCGTCCGGCGAGCAGATCGACCCCTGGCGGATCAACTGGGCCGACGCGGACTGCGGTTACGGCATCACCCAGGCGACCGACGGCATGCGTCTTGCCGGCAAGACCAAGCCGGGTGAGACCGCTCTGTCCACGCTCGCGCAGGAAGCCGTCGCTCTCGACTACACGGCGAACATCGCCGCCGGTGTGCGGATCCTGTCCGAGAAGTGGAACCAGACCTACAACGCCGGGATGAAGATCAACGGCGGCCACCCCAAGTGGATCGAGAACTGGTTCTTCGCCCTGTGGGCGTACAACTCCGGTTTCTACGACACCACCGACTCGCAGGGGCACTGGGGCGTCGGCTGGACCAACAACCCGGCCAACCCGCTCTGGAAGGCCAACCGGGTTCCGTTCCTGCAGAGCGCCATCGACTCCTCCAAGGACGACTACAGCCACGCCGCGCACCCGCAGGACTGGCCGTACGAGGAGAAGGTGATCGGCTGGGCGGCGCGTCCCATCTCCGCGATGTTCGCGCCCGGTGACTTCCAGGCGGGCTACCGCCCCGCGTGGTGGACCACCAACGCGGACCGCTCCGCGGCCAAGCCGCCGGTGGACCTCTTCTGCGACGCGTCCAACTCCTGTGTCCCGTCCAAGATCGGCGACAACGACTCCAACGACCAGGGACTGGGGGCCTGCACGGCCGACTCGGGCAACAGCGACACCAACCCCCACTGGCTCCACTGCTGGTGGAACAAGGAGATCACCAAGGACCAGTGGAAGGACTGCGAGAAACTCGCCAAGTGTGGCAACGGCGTACACCGCTTCGGCACGTCCTACGGTGAGCAGCCCGACGCTAAATCCTATCCACCGAACTGCTCGACCACGAGCCTTCCCTCCAACGCGCTGGTGGTCGACGATCTGCCTGGTGGCACCACACCCGCGGGGGTCGACACCAACCGCGGATGCGGGGCGGTGAAATCCGACGGCACGTTCGGGTTCACCTACGTCCCCTGGGATACCCAGATGGACCTCACGGATGACGACAAGGACAACCCGACCACCGTCACCACGTATCCGGGGAAGATCGACACCCATCAGATCGGCGCGGGCTACGGCAACCACTTCTGGTTCACGCACACCCGCACGGAGGAGTCCTACCCGGCCAACGCCAACCGGTTGAAGGTCACCGGCACCTGGAAGCTGAATGCTCCGCTGACCAACACCTCCCGTCAGGCCAAGGTCTTCGCGCACATCCCCGACCACGGTGCGCAGACGTCCAACGCCGTGTACCGGATCCAGACTCCGGACGGTGAGGAGGAGGCAGCCGTCTCGCAGACGGCGAACCAGTCCAACAAGTGGGTGGACCTGGGCGCCTACGAGTTCGGTGACCAGATCCCCGAAGTACGTCTCGACAACTTCAACGGCGGCAACGGCGAGGCCGACATCGCCTTCGACGCCATGGCGTTCGTACCCGGTACGTACGACGGCCAGTCGATGACCGGCGACATGCGGGCCGACCTGACCGCTCCTGACCCGGAACTGGTCGAGCCCGGTGACGAGATCAACGAGGACTTCTATCCCGGTGCCGCCCTGCTCTCGTCCGGTTCAGCCTCGGCGGCCCCGATGGCAGCCAGGAGCAGCGCGTCGTGCTCCATCGTGTCCGTTTCGATCACCCGCAAGCGCACCAATGCATGCATGCACGACGAGGTGACGACCACGTTCCTCACGGACGGCGCACCGTCGGGCAGGTCGTACTTCGACTACTACAACACGATCTATCTCGACGCCCGGAGTAATGAATTCTCCCAGGTCACGACGATGGTGTTGAAGTCGATGACAGGTGCACTGAACACGGTCACCATGGACTACCAGGCCAAGTGCCGCGGATACTGCAGCATCACGAGCGTCAACTGGTCAGGGTCCAAGGTGTTCGCCAAGGGTGACACGGTGATCAGGACCATCACCACCCGGTTCAAGTGGATACCGAGCACCGGCACCACGAAGGACGTGATCACCCCCTACTGGACCTTCGGGGGATCGGGTAACGGCGTTCCGATGCCCGTCCCGACCGAGGTCGAGAAGTCGAAGTTGGACATCCGCTGCGACAGTGTGGGTTCTGGAACGGGCTGTGTGTTCCCCGGTTACACCCCGACCTTCACGATGAACTCCAAGAAGTTCCCCGGTGCCGCCGCCCACATCGACATGATGTGGCGAAAGACCAAAATCGACTGGGGTAACCACAACGGGGGCAAGCCGCTGACCTACCTGGCCAACAAGATGGCCACCGACGAGCCCACCAAGACGCAGCAGGCCCGTAACCGTCAGCTCATCTGTGAGAGGCAGTGGAAGACGTACAAGAACACCGGCCTGTTCAGTGACATGTGGTCCGCGGATGCCGGAAGGCCGATCACCGACCAGAGGAGCTGTGACGAGTTCACTTTCGCCAATTCCTTCCAGAGCGGCGGAAACGTCAACGGTCCCAACCCTGTCTCGTACAGCGGAAAGGAATGTGTGCAGACCTACCTGAAGCGTAATGACGACGACACCATGACGCTCCATCTGCGCCCGGACGCGACTCCTCCCACCTGGAAGGAGCCCTGCGGCCGGTCCTCGATGTCGAACTGGGTCAACACCCAGTCGATGCAGCCCTTCGGTGGCTTCATCACCGAACAGCGCCTGCTGGAGGACGACGACTACTGGCTCGACCTCGACGGATTCACCGCACCCACACCGTAACCGTCATGAGGATGCAGTAAGAATGCCCCCACGGGTGACCGTGGGGGCATTCCTGCTTTGTTTCCTCATGGTCTCATGACCAGAAAAGCCGACCCTCGACTGTCGAGCACGTCGCATGTGATCCCTGGGAAATATTGGTGAGCATGTTCGCCAAGGAGTCGAAGTAGTCGGCCAGGGAATCGAATTCGCCCACAGTGGTGACTTCTCCTGTGAACCATGTGCCGATACGCCCGTCCCGCACATCGATGAACTTTCCCGCCCAGGCGTCCTGGTCGGACAGAAACGGGATCCATTCGTTGCGCCAGAACGGATTGTCCGGTTGGTCCGGAGGGTTTATGCCTCCAGGCCGGGAGTGATGGTCGTAGAGTTTCTCCATCTCCCGGATTCCCAAGAAGAAGCTACCCTCGTCAGGGAACCCGGCGAAACCGTAGCATCGCACATCGTCGTCCATGTCCTCCTCGGGAAGATCGAGACTGTTCTGAAGCAGCCAGTCCCGCAGATCCGGGTGGAGTGAGATTCCCATCCGTTCCTCGGCGGCCGCAATCATGGGCTCCGTAGCCGGTCCAGGGAAATCAGCGTGATCAGCCGGGGCGCATTCCTGAAGGAGGTTCATCACGCGAGACCAGCTTTCCACCACTGTCATGGCCCCACTCCTCTCTGCTCCGCGTGAGAGCAGCATCTAACGATCATCGCAAGGTGCGATCACTCCAGTCGCGCGAGGAGCCTACATCCGCGCACACCATGAGATCCTCCGACCATATGCAGGTGAGGGGGTGGGCGCAATCTTCCACGAGGGAGACGACGCGGACCTCACCGCCGAGCCGCTGCCGTCTCCCACGGCCGCGCCCCGGCCGCAACGCCCCACCTGGCGCCGCCGCCCGGCTCCGCCTTCCCGACCTCCTGCGACGCGCGTCAGGACGAGGCGGGCTGCCGCGAGGAGCGGAGCACGAGCAGGATGTCGCGCCCGACGGTCCAGCGTTCGAACCTGGCTGGGTGGGCCGGGTACGGCTACTGTGCCTCCCACTCGCGGTTCTTCCGGGGCCTGCGTCTGTACCTGGTGTGCACCCCGGCCGGCATGCCGATCCTGTGGGCGCTGGCCAGCCCGAAGATCGGCGAACGCGAAGTCCTGGCCGCCATGCTGGAGATCGACGCCGGCCTGGTCGCCGACCGCACGGGCATCCTTCTCATCTCGGACAAGGGCGGGCCTTGACCCAAGGCCCGATTTACTCTGAACCGCGAATGACATAAACGGGATCACGAGACACTGGGCGGTGAATGAACAGTGGTGGGGGGGGGGGGGGTGGGAGCGGGGCCCCACCCTGGAGGTGATAAGAAAGCATCAGATAGTAGCGGCCGACCG
>NZ_JBHYZP010000012.1:0-182005 GCF_042752355.1 Streptomyces sp. NPDC059255 | reverse complement strand
TTAATTATTTTCTTACAATTTGTTATGATTTATCCTCCTCCTCTGGTAGTCGTGGGTGGTCTTACTTGGGGGGGGGGGTCGCCCGCCCCCCCCCCCCCCCACCACTGTTTCTTGACATCAAGACCAGCAGATCAGGCCGTCCACCATGGATGCAGAACGTCCAGCGAAGGAGAGTTCGGGGTCGTTCTGGGTGCCGTGCAGGGCGTCTGCGAGGGCGTGCAGCAGCCATGCCATCGAAGGGGCGTACGGGCGTGGGTAGTCCGCTTCCGTGTACTTCAGTATCGGGTGGGCTGGGTGTCCTGCATCGATCAGGAACCCTTCGTGTCCTTCGTAGCATTCAGCGAAAGGGATCCATTCGGTTCGCCACCAATCGAGGTCTTCGTTTTGCCGGGCAATCTCCAGGTTCCTGGAATAGACTCGTTCGATCCGCGCACAGCTCATCAGTCCCTCACCTGTGGGGAAAAGCCCGTGCCAGTCGGGACCGTTCCAAAAGCGCAGGAGGTCCGCAAGAGGCCGAGGGGGTTTCAGGCCGATGGCTTGGCCGAGGCAGGTGATGTCTGCTTCTGAGGCCGGGGCGTTAAGTTGCGGTACTGCGATCGGAGTTTGTGATTGAATCCACCGCGTAATGCGCTCAACTGAGTGATCCAGTGACTCAATGGTGCTCATTGTGTCCTCTTGTTGTTGTCGGGCTTCTAAATATAGGGGCTGGCGGCGATCAAACGTAGCCTCGATCTTGCATGACGGTCCGTCGGTTTATCCGGCGGGCCGTTTCTCTGTTGCGGGTTGGTTGTGAGGATGGTGGTGGCCCGGCTGTCGCGTCGGGTGGGCGCCGGGTTCCACTGCTCCGGTGGGGTGTTGCTGTCCGCAGGGACTCGAAGAGGATGGTCAGCCAGGGTTCGGGAGGGCTTGGAGCCGGTCGGCCGCTGCGGACAGGGCGCCGCCTACAAGCCGCACACCGACGACATCCGTGATATTCGCCCGCCATCGCCCAGAAGCTCCAGGAGCTCGGCGCCGTCGTTACCGTCACCGACCCCCAGGCCCTGGACAACGCCCGCAAGACCCATCCCCGAACTCGACTACATCGACGACCCGATTGCCGCCGTCCAGGACGCCGACCTGCTGCTGCACCCCACCGAGTGGCCGCAGTTCGCCCACGTCGACCCGCACCGCCTCGCCGCCCGGGCCACGACCGCGAAGGTCATCGACGGCCGCGGAACCCTCAACGCCCACACCTGGCGCGAAGCCGGCTGGACAGTCCGAGCCCTCGGCCGTCCCTGCTACAAGGCATCGGAAACGGCGATGGCCACGAACTCACGCCCGTGGCCATCGCCGTTTCCGCCACGAAGGGACAAGAGCATGAGACGGACACCGTGTCCCTTGGATGAGACGACTGATGGTCAGCGCAGGTCGGAGCCTCGGAATGGGCCATTCCAAATGAGCACCTACAGCGGCTGGGTGCCGTGCCCGGCCCCAGCCGTTCGGTCTATCGCTGGCGCACCACGCCCTTGGCTTCGATGGCCTCGGCCTCCAGCTCGGAGATCCGCCGGTCGGTGAAGCGGGCGTTGTCCCGGGAGGCGGTGAGCCGTTCCTGAAGCGAACGCTTCTCGTAGTTCAGTTCCTGGACCTTCCGGGTGAGGGCCGCGTGTTCGGTCGTGATCCGGACGATGTCCTGTTCCTGCCAGGGCGTACTCAGATCCCGTACCTGTCCGAGGAGTTCACCGATGTGACGGCGCTGGGCCAGGATCTCGGTTTGGGCGCCTTTGAGGGCCTCCTCGGCGTTGAGCGCCCGTTCCTTCCAGGCCGCGTCGATAGTTGCCTGCGCGGCCTGGCGGTCCTCGACACGGCGCCCGCTCGCCTTGAGCACCGCGCGTTCGACCAGGGCGCCTGCCTCGGCGTTTTCGTAGAGGAAGGTCCGGGAGACACCTGCCTCGCGGGCGACCGCGGCCACGGTGATGGCGGCGCGCGTCTTGAGCATGCGGTCGAGTGTCTCGCCGATCTGCTTCACCTTCTCCTGGCTGCGTTCGTGCCGGGCTTGAAGGGCCCGGGCGGTGCGAGGCGCCGGCTGCGGTGAGTCGGTCATGCCGATGCCTCCCGGCCCGGAGCTGCCGCCGGGAGATCCTCGCCCGGAGATTCGAGCGCAGCGAGGTCGGAGGCGCGGAAGGCGGTGGACCATACCCGCTGGAAGTAGTCCTGCGGCCGGCGCAGGTCCAAGGAGAGTGCTTCCTCAAGCAGGCCGAGGCCCGCCAGAGCTCGTTCCAGGCCGTCGATGGCCTGCGCGATGGGCTCGAAGACCTGGTGCAGGTAGTCGGCGGTCGCGTTGTCGGGGGCGCGTTCGGCCAAGGAGCGCCACTGGTCCCGCTTGCGGCGCCAGTAGAGCAGGTCGGCCCCGGACATGACGAACCGGTCGCAGCCTTCGCAGTTCAGCTTCCAGGGGCAGGCGCCGCCGTCCACGACCGGTTGGTAGGTGCAGAACCCGCCCTCGGTCGGCGTACTGTGCCGCGACAGGTCCAGCGCCATGGCCTGCGCTTCCGCCCGGGTGAGGGGATCCGCGGTGGAAGGCGAGGTGAGTACCCGGCCGGGCACGGCGGAGCCGGGGCCGCCGACCCAGACCATCTGCAGCACGTCCTCGATCTCGGAGGCGGCGGCCTTCGCGTAGTGCTCGGCCATCCGCATCGAGACCTGTCCCATGTACTGCTTGATGTGGTGCATCCCGGCGCCGCTGCGCAGGAGTTTCGTGGCCAGGGTGTGGCGGGCCTGGTGAGGCACGCAGGAGCCGCTGATCTCCAGTTGCTGGACCCATGAGCGGAAGCAGCTCTGGAACCAGCCGTAGGAGATGGACCGGCGCAGGATGGCGTTGCGGTTGCCCGAGGGGAACAGGGCCAGTTCCTTGCGCTCCGCCGTGCTGGGCATACGGCCGTGGCGGTCCATGAAGGTCTGCAGGGTGAGCTTCTGCCGGCGCTGGATCACCTCGAAGATCCGCTCAGGGATGCGGATGGCCTCATCAAGGTTGCCGACCTTGGTCTGGTCGTGCCAGAGCAGGGGCAGACCGCCGTAACGGCCGATGCAGTCGAGGCGGAGCTTGACGACCTCGTTGGCACGCCGGCCGGTGAACACGAGGGTCTCCCAGATATCGCGCAGGCCACGGTGGTTGGGGTCGTACTCGGTAGTGAGCCGCGTAAGGTTGGCCTCCTCGGCCAGGGCCCGGGCGACCTCGTCGGTGAACGGGGCGCGGGAGCGTTCTGTGGCGCCGCCGCCTTTGGGCAGGGCGCAGATGAACTCCCGGGGCAAACCGATCTGGTCGGCGGCTCCGCTGTCGAGGGCCTCGCGGAGCATGTACCGGGCGTAGTTGAAGACCTCCCGGCGCGAGGTCTCCGAGCAGGTGCCGGGTTCCTGGGTGCGGTAGCGGTGCAGTCCCAGCGACGGCAGCCGGTCGCGGGCCCGGCGCCGCTGGTCGACGACGAAGGCGTTCATGTGCTCGGCGGTCAGCAGCCGGGGATCGTGGCCGCCGAGCGGGGCGGCGATCGCCAGGAAGGATCCGAGTTCGACCGCCGCGCGACGGGAGGAGTCGAAGGGCGAACCACTGCGGGCTCCCTGCGGAGAGCGCAGACGGGCGGCCAGGCTCTCCCAGAGGATGTTCCGCAGCCACCGCTGTGGGACGCGGCTCAGGTCCAGGTGACTGCCGCGGTCCCCGGACAACCGGATGCCGAAGTGGTCGGTCTCGATGAACCCGGACTCGCGGGTGTCCTCTGGCGTGAAATAGACCAGACGGAGATCGGCGCGGAACTCGAGCACGATCATGCGAGCGGTGCGGGAACACTCGGCGAGGTCGACGTCCGACATCGCCTGCCAGCCCCGCGCGCGGCACTGATTGACCAGCTCCTGCAGCCAGTGCACCGACCAGTAGGTGTGATCACGCCGATGGGAGCGCGCGAACATGCACCACTGGAACTCGGCGGTCAGCAGCGGCGACAGGCCGCGCAGACTCACCTGCCCCGGCCGATAGACCACCGGCATACGCTCGCACCAGGACCTGAAGGACACCTCGTCGTCATAGTGGACAGGGATCGGCACGCCGAGATCCGAACGGTGCTGCCACCGCTTGATGGCCACCTTGGCCAGGCCCGGCTCGCCCGCCGTCCGGTAGCGGTTGTGGTGGCTGTGGCAGATGCCCAGCGGGCTGTAGGCCCACAGGTGACAGACGGATACGGCGCATGGACCGAAGCCGCCGAGCGGCTTCTCCCGCGTGCACCAGACCTCGAAGTCCGGCGCCGTATCCGCTTCCTTCGTAGCGCGCATCCACCGCCGGTAGTGACGGTCGCACAACTCCACCCAGTCCAGCTTGGACGGCCGGTCGCGGCAGATCCGGCAGTCCGGCGGGTCAATGTTCCGCACCTTGCTGAGGCTGCGGGGGACGGCCGTCTGCTGGAAGCGGTAGCGGGTCAGCTCCGGTTCCGTCTTCACCCGGCACCGGTACTCCAGGAGGTGGCTGACGCACATGTCCTTGTTGCCGCCCCCGGCGGCCGGCCCCTGACAGCCGGACACATTGCACTTCCAGCCGAAGACGGGATGATCCTCGGGGAAGCGCACCAGTTCCTGGGTGAAGTAGGCGTCCACGGTGGGCCCGGCGAGCAGGGTGGCGAGGATCTCCAGCCGGTCTCGCGACCGGCGCCGATCCACAGGGGCAGCAACGGGGAGCAGCGCCGGCGTACTCATGCCTCACCCCAGGCCGTGCGCAGGGCCGCGTCGAAGACGGGGTCGTTGATGTCGACGTGGGCGTAGATCTCGTCCACGACCTCGACCGAGGCCCAGCCCCCGGCGTCCCGAGTGACCACGAGGTTGCCGTTCGAGGCGTCCAGCACCGAATTCGCGAAGGAATGACGGAACATATGGGGGCGAATTCGGCCCAGTGCGGCCCGGATACCGGCTCGCGCCACCATCTTGCGGGCGCCTTCCGCCGCCCAGGGCAGGCCGCGCCCCGGCCTGTGCTGCTGGACCAGCAGCATGCCGTGGGCGGCGTCGCGCGGGTACTCGCCCGTCATGTACTCGAAGTATGAGTGGATCATCGCGGGGCTGACGCGCTTGATCAGCCCGCCACGGATCACACCGTCCTCAAGGGCCCATGGGTGCTTGGTCTTCGCTCGCGCCCGGTTGTTCAGCCCGTCCCGGTGGCAGACGTGGACGTGCGGCCAGCGGCACTCGCCGCACCCCGCGTTCGCCCTCAGATGCAGATCGCTCAGGTGCAGGCCGCAGAGCTCACCGACCCGGAAGCCACCGTCGCTCAGCCAGTCCACGACCATGTGGTCGCGGACCGAGTTGACGACCTCCAGCAGATATCCGCGGGCGCCGTCCGGGAGCATCTTCGGGTGCCGGCGCCGGGTCCGCCTCGGCGCGAGCGGGTTCGTCGGCATCGTGCTGGCGACATGCCCGAGGAAGGCCCGCGACCGGTCGGCCTTCGTCGGCATCCGCCGCAGGTCCAGCTGCTGGCCCAAAGCCCGGTTGCAGCCGAGCCCCGCCTGGTGGATGTAGAAGCCCTTGAGACAGGCCGCGGCCCCCGACAGCGCGCTGTTGCCATACGGCCGCTTCCCGATCCGCCACGGCGACCCGAACGGAATCGACACCTTCGCGCCGACCGCCCCCATGTACCGCTCCAGGTCCTCGAACCGGACAGTCTCGATGGACAACCCCTCCATCTCCAGCCAGCGCAGGTGATCCACGAGAAGATAGGCGTACGTGCGGTCCGTCCCCCGCCCCTCGTACTGAACCAGGTACCGGTCCGCGGGCTGATGGAGCGGCCCGCCGGGTTGAACGATCGTGTACGACAGCCTTCCGTCGCGGTGATGGATCTCCTGCACCCGCATCTGCCCGAGCAGCAACTTGCGTGCCATGTGCCCTCCGTGCCGACCAACAGCGACATGACGAACACCACGACGCCGGTCGGCAAACGAGAGCGGGGTGCCCGTGGTCACCGCCACCACGAACATCACGGACATCGTTAGATACGGCCGGAAAGCTGCAGGGCAAGGATGTCCGGGTTGATTTCCCGGATGGCGGTGACTCGGGCGGTCCAGGAACTGGTGCCCCGGGTGGCGGGGGTGAGCTTGTAGGCGTTGAAATTCGCCAGACGTTTCGTGAGCATGTTTCCCCCTTGACCTGCGAGCTTGTCGTGTGAGCGACCGAGGCAGGTCCGGTCGTTGGTCGGATATGTCGCAGTGGCGCCGTTTCCTTATGTGATCAGGCGTATCGGTCCCGGAGCGCTTCGCTCGTCGACGCGTTCGGTTCGCTCGGGTGCGAGAACGGGGTGTAGTGGGCGGGCGGGTGCTCAATGGGTAGGCCGGGGCGCCATGCGGTCAGAACTTGGGCGCTGGGAATGAACAGTCCGTCGGGGAGCTGATCAAGCTGGTACCACCGCCAGTTGCCGATCGGCTCGTTGTCCTGGTCGGTGGGCTCACCGTCCCAGGCGGTGACCACCGCAGCCACCGTGACGCGGACAATAGGGCCAACCCGGTCGACGATCGTGCCCAGGAGGATCACGTCCTCCTCGCGGACGGCGCAGCCGGTCTCC
This sequence comes from Streptomyces sp. NPDC059255, assembly GCF_042752355.1. Classification (NCBI taxonomy): domain Bacteria; kingdom Bacillati; phylum Actinomycetota; class Actinomycetes; order Kitasatosporales; family Streptomycetaceae; genus Streptomyces; species Streptomyces sp. NPDC059255. The sequence continues at coordinate 175,443 of NZ_JBHYZP010000012.1, read as the reverse complement.
TCGGCGACTTCCCGGACAACGGCGTGCTGGAGTGACTCACCCGGTTCGATGGACCCACCCGGCAGTTCGCGCGTCATTCTGTGGTGGAGACCGAGGAGCAGGCCCCGCGGGCCGTAGAGGATGGCCCCGATCCCGACAACTCCGTGCGGCTCAGGCGGACTGCCGCCTCGCTGACGGCTGGTTACCCGGGAACGGCGGCGCACCTGGAAGAGAGTGCAGGCAACGGGATTGTCGTCCTCGGGGGCTGCCAGAGTTTCCATGTGGTCGACAACGAGGCCGTGTTCGACGAACAGGTCTTCCCAAAGGGACGGCGTGAGCACCCACATGCGGGACGGTGAGCCGGCCACCGCCGGCCAGCGGCAGGATCTCGGGCCGTGAGACGACCGTCGTTGAGGGCCCGAGACCCTCGGAGTTGGTGTGGAGGACGGACAGGACGAGGCGTCCTCCGGGCCGCAGGGCGGCGCCGAGGGCGGGCAGAAGACGGCGAGGGTCGATGTAAGCGACGCCGTGGATGGAGTAGATGACGTCGTAAGGCTCGGCTTGCCGGAGATGCTCGACAGCGTCGGACAGGAAGAGGTTCAGGCCAGGCTGACGTCCGTACCGTTCGGTGGCGCGCTGGTGCTGAGAGGGCGAGGCGTCGACGGCGTCGACCAGCGCTCCGGGATGAGTTTCTGGCGTATCGCGTACGCCTCGGCGTGGGTGCGTAGCTCCTGTCCCACACGCAGCCCGGTGAAGCCTGGGAGAACGCCACCACCGGCTGCCTGACGGTACGTCGGCGGTCAACACCGAGGTGTCGTCGCTGCCGTTCCAGCGAGGCTCTCAACTTGCGGCTGGACGGAAAAGCTGCGCGCCCCAGTACCTCGCAACGGAGCCGAGCGGTGCTGCACAACGCGCTCGAATATGCGGTGGAGAAGGGTTACCTAGCGGAGAACCCCATCGACAGGATCGGCTGGCGTGCTCCACGCCTTACCCGGCAGGTAGACCCGAGGGTAGTCGTCAGTCCGGATCAGGCCCGTGAACTTCTGACGGCGGTCACTTACGTCGGAACCTGGGAGCACCAGCGGGGGCGCCTGCTGATGCCGTTCTTCGCCGCGCTGTACTTTGCGGCGCTGAGGCCGGAAGAGGCTGTGGAGCTGAGACTTCAGGACTGCACCCTTCCGCAGAAGGGGCCCGGCCTGCTGACGCTGAGCGAGGTCAGCACCCGTGCGGGTTCGGCCTGGACGGACGACGGGCGTAAGCACGAGATACGGGGGTGGAAGCACCGGGCCCGGGACGAAGTACGGCCGGTGCCGATCTCTCCGGAACTTGTACGGATTCTGCGTGCGTATGTGGACGAGTTCGGCGTTGCCACAGACGGACGGCTCTTCCGCAGCCCGAACGTCGGGCGGCTGGATTCCACCCGCTACCTCGGCGTCTGGCACGAGGCAAGGCAGCTTGCCTTCCCGCCCCACTTGGCGGCATCACCGCTTGCACAGCGACCGTACGGCCTGCGTCACGCCGCGGTGTCGCTGTGGCTGAACTCCGGAGTGCCCGCGGCCGAGGTGGCGGAGATGGCAGGCCACAGCGTGGCCGTCCTGATGGACACCTACTACAAGCGCAACCATGGGCAGCGGCAGGCGATGGCTCAGCGCATCATGGGAGCTCTTGGCGAAGACCCCGGAGCACTCTGAGGTTGAGTGGACTGGACCACTCAATCTCGGCGGCACACTATTGGCACAATCTCTGTGGGGCGGAGCGGAGGGCAGGAGGACGTGGTGGGATGATCGCCCCCCGGGTTTCAGGGCTTAGGTCTTTTGTAAAGGGCCGTGTGCAGGCCGGTGGCGCCGTGCGTGACCGGCCCACGGCGCACTGCGTGGGTATTGGTATCGGCGCAGGTCAGCCGTTCAGTCTGCGGAACAGCCCCTCCTGCACCACCGACACGAGCAGCCTGCCCTCGCGGTCGTAGATCCGGCCCCGCGCCAGGCCCCGGCCGCCCGTCGCGATCGGGGACTCCTGGTCGTACAGGAACCACTCGTCCGCGCGGAACGGCCGGTGGAACCACATGGCGTGGTCCAGCGACGCCATGTCGAAGCCCCGCGGGCCCCACAGCGGCTCGACCGGGATGCGGACCGCGTCCAGGAGGGTCATGTCGCTCGCGTACGTCAGCGCGCACGTGTGCACCAGGGGGTCGTCGCCGAGCGGTCCGACCGCGCGCATCCACACCGCGCTGCGCGCGTCCGCGCCGCTGATCTCCTCCTTCGTCCAGCGCAGCCGGTCCACGTACCGGATGTCGAACGGCTGGCGCCTGGCCATCCGCTCCAGCGGTTCGGGCAGCTCGCCCAGATGCTCGCGGACCTCCTCGGCGACCGTGGGCAGCGACTCGGGGTCGGGGAAGTCGAGCCGGGGCGGCAGCTGGTGCTCGAAGCCGCCCTGCTCCGGGTGGTGGAAGGAGGCCGTCAGGTTGAAGATCGTCCGGCCCTGCTGGACTGCGGTGACCCGGCGGGCGGTGAACGACCGCCCGTCCTTGATCCGCTCGACCTGGTAGACGATCGGGACACCGGGGCGCCCCGGCCGCAGGAAGTAGGCGTGCAGCGAGTTGACCGGCTGGTCGCCGTCGGTGGTGCGGCCGGCCGCGACCAGCGCCTGGCCCGCCACCTGCCCTCCGAAGACCCGCTGCAGGGACTCCTCGGGGCTGCGCCCGCGGAAGATGTCGACCTCGATCCGCTCCAGGTCGAGCAGGCCGACCAGCCGCTCGGCGGGGTTCGTCATGGTGCCGTGTGCTCCCGTTCTCGGTTCACGCTCGTTCTTCGGTGCTGTACCACGCCGTACAGCCATAGGTGCGTCGGACGCACGTCAGAGGTACGTCAGAGCTGGCCCACGGACGTGACGCGCACGACCGCGAGCCCCTCCTCGTCGGAGGCCGCGAGGTCGACCTCGGCGCCGATGCCCCAGTCGTGGTCGCCCTTCGGGTCGGCGAAGGTCTGCCGCACCCGCCACAGCCCGTGCTCCGGGTCCTCCTCGATGGCCAGCAGCTTGGGCCCGCGGGCGTCCGGCCCGGTGCCCAGGTCCTCGTACTCGTCCCAGTACGCGTCCATCGCCTCACCCCAGCGGTCCGCGTCCCAGCCCGACTCGCCGTCCAGCTCGCCCAGTTCGTACACCTTGTCCAGCGCGGCCAGTTCGACCCTGCGGAACATCGCGTTGCGTACGAGGACCCGGAAGGCGCGCGCGTTGGCCGTCACCGGCCTGACCTGGTCGGCCTTCTCCTGCGCCTGCTCGGCCGTCTCCACCTCGGGGTTGGCCAGCTGCTCCCACTCGTCCAGCAGACTGGAGTCGACCTGCCGGACCATCTCGCCCAGCCAGGCGGTCAGATCCTCCAGGTCCTCCGACTTGAGGTCGTCCGGGATGGTGTGCTCCAGCGCCTTGTACGCGCCCGCGAGATAGCGCAGCACGATGCCCTCGGTGCGTGCCAACTCGTAGTGGGACGTGAACTCCGTGAAGGACAGCGCCCGTTCGTACATGTCCCGGATCACGGACTTCGGCGAGACCGGATGGTCACCGACCCACGGATGGCTGGTGCGGTACGTGTTGTACGCGTGGACGAGCAGCTCCTCCAGCGGCTTGGGGTACGTGACCTCCTGCAGCCGCTCCATCCGCTCCTCGTACTCGACACCGTCCGCCTTCATCGCGCCGATCGCCTCGCCGCGCGCCTTGTTCTGCTGGGCCGCGAGGATCTGCCGCGGATCGTCCAGCGTCGACTCGACGACGGAGACCATGTCCAGTGCGTACGAAGGCGATTCGGGGTCCAGCAGTTCGAACGAGGCCAGCGCGAACGTCGACAGCGGCTGGTTGAGCGCGAAGTCCTGCTGGAGATCGACGGTCAGCCGGACGATCCGGCCCTCCGCGTCCGGGGTCTCCAGCCGCTCCACCACCCCGCCGTCCAGCAGCGAACGGTAGATCGCGATGGCCCGCCGGATGTGCCGGAGCTGCTGCCTGCGCGGCTCGTGGTTGTCCTCCAGCAGCCGGCGCATCGCCTCGAACGCGTTGCCCGGCCGGGCGATGACCGACAGCAGCATCGTATGGGTGACCCGGAACCGCGAGGTCAGCGGCTCGGGATCGGAACCGATCAGCTTGTCGAAGGTCGTCTCCGACCAGGCGACGAAGCCCTCCGGCGCCTTCTTGCGCACCACCTTGCGGCGCTTCTTGGGGTCGTCGCCCGCCTTGTTCAGCGCCTTCTCGTTCTCCACGACGTGCTCGGGCGCCTGCGCGACGACGAAGCCCGCCGTGTCGAACCCGGCCCGCCCCGCGCGCCCCGCGATCTGGTGGAACTCCCGGGCGCGCAGGGTGCGGACGCGCGTGCCGTCGTACTTGGTGAGCGCGGTGAACAGCACCGTACGGATGGGGACGTTGACGCCGACGCCCAGCGTGTCCGTACCGCAGATCACCTTGAGCAGCCCCGCCTGGGCCAGCTTCTCCACCAGACGGCGGTACTTGGGCAGCATGCCCGCGTGATGCACGCCGATGCCGTGCCGTACGTAACGGGAGAGGTTGCGGCCGAACTTGGTGGTGAAGCGGAAGTTGCCGATCAGCTCGGCGATCCTGTCCTTCTCCTCGCGCGTGCACATGTTGATGCTCATCAGCGACTGCGCCCGCTCGACGGCCGCCGCCTGCGTGAAGTGCACGATGTAGACCGGCGCCTGCCGGGTCTCCAGCAGCTCGGTCAGCGTCTCGGTGATCGGGGTGAGGCGGTACTCGTAACTGAGCGGCACCGGCCGGGTCGCGGACCGTACGACGGAGGTCGGCCGGCCCGTGCGCCGTGTCAGGTCCTCCTCGAAGCGCGAGACGTCCCCGAGCGTCGCGGACATCAGGACGAACTGGGCCTGCGGCAGCTCCAGGATGGGGATCTGCCAGGCCCAGCCGCGGTCCGGTTCGGCGTAGAAGTGGAACTCGTCCATCACGACCTGGCCGATGTCCGCGTACTTCCCGTCGCGCAGCGCGATCGACGCCAGCACCTCGGCCGTACAGCAGATCACCGGGGCGTCGGCGTTGACGGAGGCGTCGCCGGTCAGCATGCCGACGTTCTCCGTACCGAAGAGCTTGCACAGGTCGAAGAACTTCTCCGAGACCAGTGCCTTGATCGGCGCGGTGTAGAAGGTGACCTTGTCCTGCGCCAGCGCCGTGAAGTGCGCACCCGCCGCGACCAGGCTCTTTCCGGAGCCGGTGGGGGTGGAAAGGATCACGTTGGCGCCGGAGACCACCTCGATCAGGGCCTCCTCCTGAGCCGGATAGAGCGTGATGCCCTGGCCCTCGGCCCAGAAGGAGAAAGCCTCGAAGAGGGCATCGGGGTCGGCGTCCGGCGGCAGGCGATCGATAAGGGTCACGTCCCCATCTTGCCTTCCTTCCGGCCGGATGAGGGAACCGGACAGCGGGCAGAAGATCAAGAGCGATACGCTGCCGTGTCAACTGGGCATCAGGACAACTGGCTTCAGGCCCCGGCTCGAAGCCCCTGAGTCCCATGACACACGGCTCACGCGCAGGGCTTGACGCGCACGGTTCATGTGCACGGCTTGACGCGTACGGCTCACAGGCACGGCTTCACCGGACAGGGCTTCCGCACAGGGAGCTGGACGACAACTGAAATGGGACGGGTACGACCATGATGGGACCGGCACACTCGCTGTCAGGGGCGGCGGCCTGGCTGGGGGTGGGCGCCGCGGCGGCCGCCGCCGGCCATACGATGCCCTGGCCCGTCCTGGTCGTCGGGGCTCTGATCTGCGCGGGAGCCGCGCTCGCCCCGGACCTCGACCACAAGGCCGCGACGATATCCCGGGCGTTCGGCCCGGTCTCGAAGACGCTCTGCGAGATCGTCGACAAGCTGTCGTACGCGGTCTACAAGGCGACCAGGAAGCCCGGCGACCCCCGCCGGACCGGCGGCCACCGCACGCTCACCCACACCTGGCTCTGGGCGGTCCTGATCGGCGCGGGCGCCTCGGCCGTCGCGTACACGGGCGGCCAGTGGGGGGTCCTCGCCATCCTCTTCGTCCACCTCGTCCTCGCGGTGGAGGGCCTGCTCTGGCGGGCCGCCCGGGTCTCCAGCGACGTCCTGGTCTGGCTGCTCGGCGCGACCAGCGCCTGGATGCTGGCGGGGATCCTGGACCAGCCGGGCAACGGCGCGAACTGGCTGTTCACCGACCCGGGCCAGGAGTACCTCTGGCTGGGCCTGCCGATCGTCCTCGGCGCGCTGGTGCACGACATCGGCGACGCGCTGACCGTCTCCGGCTGCCCGATCCTCTGGCCCATACCGCTCGGCCGCAAGCGCTGGTACCCGCTCGGCCCGCCGAAGGCGATGCGCTTCCGGGCCGGCGCCTGGGTGGAGGTGAAGGTGCTGATGCCGGTCTTCATGCTGCTGGGCGGGGTCGGCGCCGTATTCGCCCTCAATCTGGTCTGAGCGCCCGGGGCCGGGCACGCTGCGTCGCGTGCCCGGCCCCGGGGTCCTTCGTTGCGCGAGGCCCCCTCGCGTGCCCGGCCCCGGAGCCCATCGTCACGAGAGGCTCCGGCGCCGTCAGCCGTGCCAGGAGCGCCACAGCGCGGCGTACGCGCCGTCCGCCGCCACCAGCTCGTCATGGCTGCCCTGCTCGCTGATCCGGCCCTCCTCGACCACCACGATCACATCCGCGTCGTGCGCGGTGTGCAGCCGGTGGGCGATCGCGATGACCGTACGGCCGTCCAGCACCCGGGCCAGCGAGCGCTCCAGATGACGGGCCGCGCGCGGGTCCAGCAGCGAGGTCGCCTCGTCCAGCACCAGCGTGTGCGGGTCCGCCAGCACCAGCCGGGCCAGCGCGATCTGCTGTGCCTGGGCGGGCGTCAGCGGCACCCCGCCCGAACCGACCTCGGTGTCGAGACCGCCGTCCAGCGCCCGCGCCCAGCCGTCCGCGTCGACCGCCCCGAGCGCCTCCCACAGCTCCGCGTCCGCCGCGCCCGTGCGGGCCAGCAGCAGATTGTCGCGCAGCGACCCCACGAAGACGTGGTGTTCCTGGTTGACCAGAGCCACCTGCTCGCGCACCCGCTCCGCCGGCATCCGGGAGAGCTCCGCGCCGCCCAGCGCGACCCGCCCCTGGCGCGGCCCGTAGATGCCCGCGAGCAGCCGCCCCAGCGTCGACTTCCCGGCGCCCGAGGGGCCGACCAGCGCCAGCCGGGTGCCGGGGCTGACGTCCAGCGTCACCCGGTGCAGCACGTCGACGCCCTCGCGGTAGCCGAAGTGCACCCGGTCGGCGGTGACATCGCGGCCCTCGGGCACGACCGACGCGTCTCCGGCGGCGGGCTCGATGTCCCGCACGCCGACCAGCCGCGCGATCGACACCTGGGCCACCTGGAGTTCGTCGTACCAGCGCAGGATGAGCCCGACCGGGTCCACCAGCATCTGGGCGAAGAGCGCGCCCGTCGTGAGCTGCCCGACGGTGAGCCAGCCCTGGAGGACGAAGGTCCCGCCGAGCACCAGCGAGGCCAGGAAAATCGTCACATGCGTGAGGTTGATGACGGGGAACAGCACCGTCCGCAGCGAGAGCGTGTACCTCTCCCACGCGGTCCACTGCCGGATCCGCTGCTCCGAGAGCGCCACGCGGCGCCCGCCGAGGCGGTGCGCCTCCACGGTCCGCCCCGCGTCGACGGTCTCGGCGAGCATCGCCGCGACGGCCGCGTACCCGGCGGCCTCCGAGCGGTACGCGGAAGGCGCCCGCCGGAAGTACCAGCGGCACCCGGCGACCAGCAGCGGCAGTGCCACCAGCACCGCGAGCGCCAGCGGCGGCGCGGTCGCCGTCAGGGCGCCGAGCAGCAGGATCACCCAGACGACGCCGATCGCGAGCTGCGGCACCGCCTCGCGCATCGCGTTCGCCAGCCGGTCGATGTCCGTGGTGATCCGGGAGAGCAGATCACCGGTCCCGGCCCGCTCCAGCACGCCGGGCGGCAGCCCGACGGACCGGACGAGGAAGTCCTCGCGCAGGTCGGCGAGCATCTCCTCGCCGAGCATCGCCCCGCGCAGCCGTACCAGCCGCACGAACACGGTCTGGATCACCAGCGCGACGACGAACACCGCGACGACCCACTCCAGCCGCAGTTCGCGCGCGCCGTTCGACAGGTCCTCGACGATGGTGCCGAGGAGGTACGGGCCGACCATCGAGGCGATCACCGAGACGGCGTTGACCGTGACGAGCACGACGAACGCCGTCCGGTGGCGCCGCAGCAGCTCGCTCACGTAGGTCCGTACGGTCGCCGGTGTCCCGACGGGCAGGGTGGTCGCCGACTCCGGGGCCGCCGGGTCGTACGCCGGGGGAGCCAAGCCGATCACGCCGATTCCTCCATCTCGCTCGATGCCCCTGCCGCCCGTGACGGGACGGGGGCCATGACATGTTCCGTTTCTTCGGCGCCCGCCGAAGCGTCGTCCGTACCGGAGCCGTCCGTACCGGCGTCGTCCGTCTCGCGGGTCACGACCGCCCGGTAGCCGGAGGCACCGGCCAGCAGCTCCCGGTGCGTACCCACCGCCACGGCCTCGCCCTCGTGGACGAAGACCACGCGGTCCGCGTGGTCCAGCAGCAGCGGCGAGGAGGCGAACACCACCGTCGTGCGCCCGGTGCGCAGCCCCTTCACACCGCCCGCGATCCGCGCCTCCGTGTGCGAGTCGACGGCGGACGTCGGCTCGTCGAGCACCAGCACCTCCGGATCCGTGACCAGCGAACGCGCCAGCGCCAGCCGCTGACGCTGCCCGCCGGAGAGCGAGCGCCCGCGCTCGGTGATCCGCGACCGCATCGGGTCCCCGCTGCCGTCCACCGACGCCTGGACGAGCGCGTCCAGGACATCGCCGCACTGCGCGGCGGTCAGCGCCGCCGACGGGGTGACCGCGCCGGAGGCCGGGATGTCCAGCAGCTCCGCCAGCGTCCCGGACAGCAGCACCGGGTCCTTGTCCTGTACGAGCACACTGGCCCGCGCCGAGTCCAGCGGGAGATCGTCCAGCGCCACCCCGCCGAGCAGCACGGACGGGTTCTTCTCGGTCTGGGCCGCGTGGCCGCCGAGCCGCTCGGCCAGCCGCCCGGCCGCGTCCGGGTCCCCGCACACCACGGCCGTCAGCAGGCCGGACGGCGCGAGCAGGCCGGTGGCGGGGTCGTACAGGTCGCCCGTGGGCCGGGCCTCGGCGAGCCCGCCGCGCTCGCCGTGCCTGTCTACGTATCCGATACGTTCCAGCGACAGCACCCGCGCCGCGCGTTTCGCGGAGGGCCGGGAGAAGGAGTACGCCATCGCGATCTCCTCGAAGTGCCGCAAGGGGAAGAGCATCAGCGTCACCGCGCTGTAGACGGTCACCAGCGCGCCGACCTCGATCCGTCCGTCCAGGGCGAGCCGGGCCCCGTACCAGACCACCGTGATCAGCAGAACGCCCGGCAACAGCACCTGGATCGCCGAGATCAGGGCCCACATACGGGCGCTGCGCACGGCGGCCTCGCGCACCTCCTGCGAGGCGGTGCGGTAGCGGCCGAGGAACAGCTCCTCGCCGCCGATGCCGCGCAGCACCCGCAGCCCGGCGACGGTGTCGGACGCCAGCTCGGTGGCCCGGCCGGCCTTCTCGCGCTGGATGTCGGCGCGCTGGGTGGCGCGGGGGAGGAGCGGCAGTACGGAGAGGGCGAGCACCGGCACGCCGACGGCGACGAGCAGGCCCAGCTCCGGCAGGTACAGGACCAGGCCGACGCAGATCAGGGCGATGGCGATGACGGCGGCCAGGAAGCGGGAGAGCGCCTCCACGAACCATCCGATCTTCTCGACGTCGCCGGTGGAGACCGCGACCACCTCACCGGCGGCGACCCGCCGGGTCAGCGCGGAGCCCAGCTCGGCGGTCTTGCGCGCCAGCAGTTGCTGGAGGCGCGCGGCGGCCGTGATCCAGTTGGTGATGGCGGTGCGGTGCAGCATCGTGTCGCCGACGGTGATGGCGAGGCCGAACAGGGCGATCAGACCGCCGGCGAGCGCGAGCCGGCTCCCGGAGCGGTCGATGACGGCCTGGACGGCGACCCCGGCGCCGATGGGCAGCCCGGCGATGCCCAATTGGTGCAGCAGGCCCCAGGAGAGCGATGTGAGCTGTCCGCCCAGTTGGTTGCGCCCGAGCCACAGCAGGAACCGAGGGCCTGACCGGACATCGGGAATCCCCGGATCGGGATACGGAAGGTCGCGAATCTGCATGATGTCCCATGACTCGTGGATGGCCCAAACCGTGCAAGGTTCGCTGTGTTCGAGGGCACGAGGCAAAGGGTTTTTCCGCGGAGGGGGTCGGTTCGAGCCAGCCGCACCACGCTCAGCAGGGACGTTCGGCGGTCCCGTCGACCAGTGTCGACAGCAGCCCGCCGAGCACCTCGCGCTGCTCGGCGGTGAGCGGCGCCAGGACGTCCTCGGCGGCGGACCGGCGCGCGCCGCGCAGGGCGCGCAGCGTCGCCCGGCCGGCGTCGGTCAGCTCGATACGGATCACCCGGCGGTTGGTCCGGTCGGGGGCGCGGCGCACCCAGCCGCTCGCCTCCAGGCTGTCGACCAGGGTGGTCACGGCGCGGGGCACCACTTCGAGGCGCGTGGCCAGATCGGTCATCCGGGGCGGCGTGTCGTACAGCGGGAGAGTGCGCAGCAGCCGCGCCTGGGCCGGGGTGATGCCGATCGGTTCGAGCTGCTGCTTCTGGATGCGGTGGAGCCGGCGGGTCAGCCGCAGAAGCTGCTCGGCCAGCATGCCGTCGACATCGGGGGTGCTCATACGCGGAATAATATCAGGACCAAGGTAATTGTGAGTATAGGTAACAGTGAGCTAGGGTCGATAAAGCCCACCGGTCCCGATCCCGATCCTGGTATCGATATACGTGCCTGTACGGGAATGACTGTGCGGGTGCCTCCATCGGTGCCCGTACCGATGCTCTTCATCGGCCCTGCGGTCGGCGCAGGGCACCCGAACCCTCATACGCCCCCCTCATACGTCACCTCTCATACGTCACTTCTCCCGCGTCACCCCTCATGCGTCATCGAAGGAGCCCATGAAACCCGAACCATCCACCTGGACACCCACGGCACCCCCGGCACTCCCGGCGTCCGCGGCATCCGTCGCGTCCCCGAAAGGCCGCGCCCCCGGCGGTCCCGACAGGACGGAGGCGCCGGAGCAGCCCGCCCAACTGCGGCGGATCTTCGGCCTCTTCCGGCCCTACCGCGGCCGGCTCGCGCTTGTCGGCCTCCTCGTGGCCGCGTCGTCGCTGGTCACGGTCGCCTCGCCGTTCATGCTGCGCGAGATCCTCGACACGGCGATCCCTCAGGGCCGTACCGGCCTGCTGAGCCTGCTGGCCCTCGGCATGATCCTGACGGCGGTCGTCAACAGCATCTTCGGCGTGCTCCAGACGCTGATCTCCACGACCGTGGGCCAGCGGGTCATGCACGACCTGCGGACCGGCGTCTACAGACGGCTCCAGAGCATGCCGCTCGCCTTCTTCACCAGGACCAGGACCGGAGAGGTCCAGTCGCGCATCGCCAACGACATCGGCGGCATGCAGGCGACGGTGACCTCCACCGCGACCTCCCTGGTCTCCAACCTCACCGCCGTGATCGCCTCGGTCGTCGCGATGCTCGCCCTGGACTGGCGGCTCACCGCCGTCTCGATGGTGCTGCTCCCCGTCTTCGTCTGGATCAGCCGGAAGGTCGGCCGCGAGCGCAAGAAGATCACCACGGAGCGCCAGCGGCAGATGGCCACCATGGCCGCGACGGTCACCGAATCGCTCTCCGTGAGCGGCATACTCCTCGGCCGTACGATGGGCCGGGCCGACTCGCTGACCCGCTCCTTCGCCGACGAGTCCGAGCGTCTGGTCGACCTGGAGGTCCGCTCCAACATGGCGGGCCGCTGGCGGATGTCGACCATCGGCATCGTCATGGCGGCCATGCCCGCCGTCATCTACTGGGCCGCCGGCATCGCGCTCGGCGCGGGCGGCACACCCGTCTCCATCGGGACGCTCGTCGCGTTCGTCTCGCTCCAGCAGGGGCTCTTCCGGCCCGCGGTGAGCCTGCTGTCCACCGGGGTCGACATGCAGACCTCCCTCGCCCTCTTCCAGCGCATCTTCGAGTACCTGGATCTCCCCGTCGACATCACCGAGCCCGAGCGGCCGGTCAGGCTGGAGCGGATCCGCGGCGAAGTCCGCTTCGACGGCGTCGACTTCAGCTACGACGACAAGGACCGGCGCACCCTCAGCGGCATCGACCTCACGGTTCCGTCCGGCGGCAGCCTCGCCGTCGTCGGCCCCACGGGCTCCGGCAAGTCGACCCTCAGCTATCTCGTGCCCCGGCTGTACGACGTGACGGGCGGCCGGGTCCTCCTCGACGGCGTCGACGTACGCGATCTGGACTTCGACACCCTCGCCCGGGCCGTCGGCGTCGTCTCCCAGGAGACCTACCTCTTCCACGCCTCGGTCGCCGACAACCTGCGCTTCGCCAAGCCGGACGCCACGGACGAGGAGATGGTGACGGCCGCGAAGGCCGCCCAGATCCACGACCACATCGCCTCGCTGCCCGACGGCTACGACACCCTGGTCGGTGAGCGCGGATACCGCTTCTCCGGTGGCGAGAAGCAGCGCCTCGCGATCGCCCGCACCATCCTGCGCGACCCGCCCGTACTGATCCTGGATGAGGCGACGAGCGCGCTGGACACCCGTACGGAACACGCCGTGCAACAGGCCATCGACGCCCTCTCCGAAGGACGTACGACCATCACCATCGCGCACCGGCTTTCCACGGTCAGGGACGCGGACCAGATCGTCGTCCTCCAGGCGGGCGTCATCGCCGAGCGCGGCACACACGAGGAGCTGCTCCGCCAGGACGGCCGCTACGCCGCCCTCGTCCGCAGGGACGAGCGCCCGGCGCACACGAACACCGATGCGACCGCGGCGGGCGCCGACCCGGCCGACCCCGAGCCGGTCGACGGCCTGGCGCCCGCCGCTCTGTGACCGGGGCGCCGCCGTTCCCCGGGACGGGAACGTCCGAACGCGTACCATCCGTGTCGTCGCGCCCGAGGTGCCGGGATCGGTGATCACTCCGGGTTACCGTGCCCGCATGACGAACGAGCCTCCGGTGGCACGACCCGGGCGTCGCACCCGGCTGACCCGCCGCGGCCGGCTGGTGCTGATCGCCGGTGCCGCCCTCGCGGTCACGGCCGCGGTGCTGGTGCCTCTGACCCTGCTGTCCGGCGGGGACGAGAGCGCCCGGCGGGCGACGACCCTGGTCGTTCCCGAGGGGCGGCGCGCGACCCAGGTGTACGCGTCGGTCGACCGGGCGCTGGACGTACCCGCGGGCACCACCCGGAAGGCGGCGGTGGACGCCCGGCTCGAACTGCCCGAGGCCGCCCGGTCCAACCCGGAGGGCTATCTCTTCCCGGCCACGTACCCCATCGATTCCACGACCTCCCCGGCCGGACTGCTCGGCTACATGGTCAGGACCGCCAACCAGCGGTTCGGGGGCGACCGGATCACCGCCGGCGCGCGGGCCCACGGGGTGTCGGCCTACCAGACGGTCACCATCGCCAGCATCGTGCAGGCGGAGGCCGACACGACGGCCGACATGGCCCGCGTCGCCCGGGTCGTGCACAACCGGCTCGCCCTGGGCATGCCGCTCCAGATGGACTCGACGCTCAACTACGCGCTGAACCGCGCCACGCTGGACACCAGCCACGCGGACACCCGGACGGACAGCCCCTACAACACCTACGAGCACAAGGGGCTGCCGCCCACCCCGATCGGGAACCCGGGGGAGGAGGCGATGCGCGCGGCGGTCGCCCCCGCGAGCGGCGACTGGCTGTACTTCGTCACCGTGCGGCCCGGGGACACCCGCTTCACCAACCGGTACGCCGAACACCGCAAGAACGTCGAGGAGTTCAACAAGCACCGCAGGGACGCCTAGGATTCTCAGGCACTCAGCGCCGCCGCCTTCTCCTCCCCGGCCGTCGTGCCCCCGCCCGTGTCACCGCCGTTCCGGTCGTCGGAGCCGCGTGCCAGCAGCCGCCGGATCTCCCGTACGGCCGCCCGGCCGGCCCGGTTGGCGCCGATGGTGGAGGCGGACGGCCCGTACCCGACCAGGTGGACCCGTTCGTCGCGTACGGCGCGCGTCCCCTCGATCCGGATCCCGCCGCCCGGCTCCCGCAGCCCGAGCGGGGCGAGCTGATCGATCGCGGGCCGGAACCCCGTCGCCCAGAGGATGACATCGGCCTCCACCGTCCGGCCGTCGTCCCAGACCGCACCGTCCGGCGTGATCCGGTCGAACATCGGCAGCCGGTCGAGCACCCCCTCCGCGCGCGCCCGCGCGACGGCCTCGTTCACCGGGAGCCCGGTGACCGACACCACGCTCTGCGGCGGCAGCCCCTGGCGCACCCGCTCGTCGACGAGTGCCACGGCCGCCCGGCCCCACTCCTCGGTGAACGGACCCTCGCGGAAGACCGGCGGACGGCGGGTCACCCAGGTCGTGTCCGCCGCCACCTGCGCGATCTCCATGAGGTGCTGGGTGCCGGAGGCCCCACCGCCGACCACGATCACCCGCAGCCCCGCGAACTCCTCGGGCCCCGGGTAGTTCGCGGTGTGCAACTGGCGCCCCCGGAAGCTCTCCTGGCCCCGGTAGCGCGGCCAGAACGGGCGGTCCCAGGTCCCGGTGGCGTTGATCAGCGCCCGGGCCGACCAGTTCCCCGCCGAGGACTCCACCAGCAGCCGCCCGTCCGTGCCCTCCCGTACGGCGCGGACATCGACGGGCCGGTGGACCCGCAGGCCGAAGCGCCGTTCGTACGCCGTGAAGTAGGCGCCGATCACCTCGGACGACGGCCGGGTGTCGTCGTCCGGGCCGGTGACCAGCTCCATGCCGGGCAGCGCGTGCATGCCGTGGACCTTGCCGTACGTCAGCGAGGGCCAGCGGAACTGCCAGGCGCCGCCCGGTCGGGCGGCATGGTCCAGGACGACGAAGTCGCGGTCCGGCGCCAGCCCCGAGCGGCGCAGATGGTAGGCGCCGGACAGGCCCGCCTGCCCGGCGCCGATGACCACCACATCGATGTCGCGTACCCCGAAGTCGTTCACGTTTCTACCAACAGCCGGGGCTCCGGCAATCTTCCCGGCCAGGACGGTACGGGAACGTCCCCGGCCCGAGGCGTAATCGAGCCTCCCCGGCCCGGCGCGTACGGGAATCCCCCCGGCCCGGGGCGGAATCGACGACGCCGCGGACTCAGCGGCCACCGGCCAACAGGAGCGGCGCGCCGCCCACGCCCGCGGGCTCGCCGCCGGTCCCCGCCAGCCCGAGCAGCGGGGACGCCGGGACCCGCGCGAGCAGCCCGCGCTCCGCCAGCACCGGCGTCACCCCCCTCCCCGAACCAGTACGCCTCCTCCAGATGCGGATAGCCAGAGAGCACGAAGTGCTCGATGCCCAGCTCGTGGTACTCCTCGATCCGGTCGGCCACCTCGGCGTGGCTGCCGACCAGCGCGGTGCCCGCCCCGCCCCGTACCAGACCCACACCCGCCCAGAGGTTGGGCGAGATCTCCAACTCGTCGCGGGAGCCGCCGTGCAGGGCGAGCACCCGCTGCTGGCCCACCGACTCGCTCCGGCCCAGCGCCCGCTGGGCCGCGGCCACCGTCTCGGGGTCGAGATCGTCCAGCAGCCGCCCGGCCGTGGCCCACGCGTCGCGCGCCGAGTCCCGCGAGATGGTGTGCATCCGGATGCCGAACCGGACCGTGCGCCGCTGCTCCGCGGCGTCGCCGCCGGTCACCACGTTGAGCAGCAGCCTGCCCCGGGTGATCCGCTGATACGTGGCCGCCATCTGCGCCGCCAGGACCGGTGAGATCAGCCCCGGCCGGAAGGCGACCAGGAGCTTCAGCCGCTCGGTCTGCTGCGCGAGGGCCATCGTCGTCAGCCAGGCGTCATCGCACCAGGTGCCGGTCGGTGTCAGCACCGCCTCGAAGCCGAGGTGCTCGGCGGCCTTGGCGATCTGTGCCAGGTACTCGATGTCGGGCGCCCGCACCCCGCTCACCGGGGTGATCCGCGACCGCTTCACACCGCCGTCGGTGTACGCGTGGCGGTCCACGAGTGTGCGGCCGTCGCCGCCGGTCGGCAGGAACCAGTGCAGATGGACACTCATCGGGAGGAAGCCTTTCCCTAGCTGCGCGCGGGTGAGGTCGACGGCGGCAGATCCTTGTTGACGCGGCCGTCCACGTAGTCGGCGAAGTCGAAGCGGCGGGGGATGAGCCCCAGCCCGGCGAAGGTGTCGGCGATCTTCTGCTCGGAGGCGATCGCGGCCCCGTCCAGCGCCCCCTTTCCGTCGGTGGCGCCGCCCGCCCCGCCGGAGTCGTCGGCGGACGAACTGCCGGAGCAGCCGACGAGCAGGAGAGCGAGGGGCAACAGGACAGCGGGCAGAAAGCGTTTCATGAGTGGTCTCTCAGGTGGGAGTGCGCTGGGCTACGCCGCGGCGCCGTCGGGGCCGGCAGGGTGCTCGTCGACCCCCAACTCGGCCAGCAGTCGCGCGCGGAGAGCGGCGAAGCCCGGATCGCCCACGGTGCGCGGCCGCTCCAGCGCGACCGGTGTCTCGTACGCGATCGCACCGTCCCGCATCACCAGCGCCCGGTCCGCGAGCAGCAGGGCCTCCTCGACGTCATGGGTGACGAGCAGGACCGCGCAGCCGCGCCGCTGCCACAACTCGGCGACCAGCCGCTGCGCCGTCAGCCGGGTCAGCGCGTCCAGCGTCCCGAACGGCTCGTCGAGCAGCAGCAGATCCGGTTCGCGTACCAGCGCCCTGGCGAGGGAGGCGCGCTGGGCCTCGCCGCCGGAGAGCGTCCTGGGCCAGGCGCCCGACCGGTGGGCGAGGCCGACCTCGGCCAACGCGCTCTCCGCCACGGCCCGTTTGGGCTTGCCGTCCAGCCCGAGCAGCACATTGCGCCAGACCCGTTTCCAGGGCATCAGCCGCGGTGCCTGGAAGGCGACGGCACGCCGCTTCGGTACGAGCACGGTGCCCTCGATCTCCCGGTCCAGGCCCGCGAGGACCCGGAGCAGGGTCGACTTGCCGCAGCCGCTGCGGCCCAGCAGCGCGGTGAACTCCCCGGGCCGCAGCGTCAGATCGAGCCCGTCGATCACCGGACGCCCGTCGAAGGACCGGATCAGTCCCTCGACCCGTACGGCCGCCGCACCGCCCCGGCCCGGCGCCGCGTTCACCGGCCCTCGAAGGTCGGTCGCCATTGCGGCAGCAGCCTTTCGAGAGTACGGACGACGGCGTCGGCGAACAGGCCGAGCAGGGCGTGGACGACCAGGTCCTCGCCGAGCCGGGAGAGCCCCGGCACCAGCGCGAGCGCGACGCCGACGACCCCGCCGAGCAGCGGGCTGACGGCACGGCGCAGCCGGCGGGGGACGGAGCGCTGTCGTGAACCCTGTGCGGCAACCGGGGTCACGGTCTCCGGAACAGGCGGTGGATGAGATGATTCAGTGGATATGTCCGGCGGTGCGTGATCGACGGTCATGGCGGCTCCACGGGCAGCGACAGAGCAGAGGGAGGGGAGCGAGGGTAGGGGGAGGCGTCAGGACCCCGCCCCGGCCGTTCGCGCACGTCGGTGCTACGGCACGGTCAGCCGGTGGACGATGGGGAAGGCGGGATGACGCGGGGGCTCGGGAAAGAAGGGCGCCGGAGCCGGGAAGGGGTCAGCGGCCGCGGCAACACGCGGCGGAGGCCACCCGCAGCAGGTCGATGTGACCGCGCGTGGTGAGCAGAGCTGATCGCGACATGGCGCAGAACGTAGCGAGAGATTCCGGATCCGGTCAATGGTGTCTCGGCACGCGGACGCGCGTTCCCGTCCGACAGTTGGCACGATGGGCGCATGTCTCACGCGTTCACGACCAGAGTCCTCAGTGTCACCACCGGCACCGAGGAGAGGGTGACCGATCTGACCCACGACTGCGCCGCATTCCTCCGGGAGACGGCTCAGGGCAGGGACGGCCTCCTGAACATCTTCGTTCCGCACGCCACCGCCGGGGTGGCGGTCATCGAAACGGGCGCGGGCAGCGACGACGACCTCCTCGCCGCCCTGCGCACCCTCCTCCCCGCCGACGACCGCTGGCACCACCGCCACGGCACCCCGGGCCACGGCAGGGACCACGTCCTCCCCGCCCTCGTACCACCCCACGCCACGTTGCCGGTGATCGAGGGGCGACTGGAGCTGGGCACCTGGCAGTCGGTCTGCCTGGTCGACACGAACACCAGCAATACCGACCGGAAAGTCCGGTTGAGCTTCTTCGGTTAGCAGTCGCGTCGGTGGCCCTGTGGACGGGAGGACGCAGCAGAGCTTCCTGTGGCCGCCGGTTGTGCCATAGCTGCTCCTTCAAGGCTCCAGGCCGCGGAGCACGCGATGCGGGTCAGCTCGTGCCAGCCCAGGTGGGTGTGGGCCGACCGCCCAGCTCTACGCGAGTGTGCGCCGGTGACCCGTCAGCGGCGGCCGGCGGACAGGATGACGAGGAACTGGCCGCCGCCCGCCTCGATGTCGGCGGTCACCGGCAGCCCCGGTACCAGTCGGGAGAACCGGTCCACCAGCCAATCCGCCGCCTCTTGGGCGTCCCGCCTGGTCGGACAACGGCCCACCATCTCGCGGCCCCCCTTGCGCTCCAGCCTGCCGGCAACGCTGATCAACGGCGCGGGTTCGACCACGTACAGGTGCTCCGGCCAGGCGATGACCACCTTGACCGCGCCCTTGCGGGTGTTGCATCCGCGGTGCGCGAGCCGCTCGGCGATCTTGGCCTTCCGGTCGGTGGTCCGGCTGTCGACGCTGGGCCCCCGCGGGTCGTTCACCGACTCGTCGGGGTCGACCGCTTCGTCACACACCCAGCACCGCCAGCCGTCGCGCGCGGCCACATCATCAAGGAGACTCATCCGAGCAAACTAGCCTGCCCGGCCGGTGTTGCCGCAGACGGGGCCCGACTCCTGGGAGCCGGGCCCTGACGTCCTTCCTGCCAGGAGGTCACAGGAGTCGCTTGCGGCCCCAGGTGATGATGAAGGTGACGAGGGCGGCGGTGATGGCGAGCATGATGCCCGCTCCGAGCCACTGCATCGTCTGCATCTGGTCGACCGGGAGGTAGTCGATGGACCAGCCGACGACGTGCTGGGACTCCAGACAGGCCGTGTGCGCCCGGTCGTTGTCGATCCGGTCGAGGCAGGTGGCCCAGTCCAGGCGGTCTCCGGAGCTGGTCAGGAAGTAGGTGCCCTGTCCTAGCTGCTCCGCCTGGTCGGGCAGCTCCGGCGGTACGTTGCCGGGTCCGACGCCCTTGTCGGTGCTGATCGACATGACGTGTCCCAGGTTCCGCCAGAGTTCGCTCCAGATGAACCCGATCGCCACGACGATGCCGAGCGTGACCACCATCGATACCAGCGTGCGGCGCAGGAGCAGGCCGGCCGCCACGCCCACGGTGAACGTCAGCAGGGCGTACGCCACCGGTACGACCCCCGTGACACTGAAGAAGGCGGTCCATATGAGGCCGCTGGACAGTCCCTTGACCGGGTTCCACCACCAGGTGAGGACGGCGGTGAGCACGCCGGTCGACAGGGTGAGCATCGTGGCGGGAACGGCGAGTTTCATGGTGAGCCACCGCAGTCGGCTGACGGACTGCGAGGTCACCAGTTTGGCGGTGCCGGACTCCAGATCGCCCGCGATGAGCGGAGCCCCGAGGAGGACGCCGGCCAGGACAGGGATGTAGCTGAGGTAGCTGCCGATGCTGAGCAGACGGTCGACGTACGTCTCGAACTCGGGAGGCAGGCCGCCGGACCTCCGAGCGGTCGGCGCCTGGGTGGCCAGGTGGTCCATCATCTGCCCGCGCAGGTGGAGCATGGCGAGCACGCCGAGGAGGGTGACGGCGATGAGCGTCCAGAACGCGGCCCGGTGCTGGCGCCAGACGAGCCAGACCGGACCGCCGAGCCGGGGGATCCAGCTGTCCCGTAGGGATCCGGCGGGCGTCGTACGGGCCGGGTCGCGGGTGAGCGTGGTCATGCCGTCACAGCCTTCGTACGGTCGCGGGTGATGATGTCGTGGATGTCGCCGACCCGGGCACCGGGGGTGATCAGCGGGGGCGCGTCGGGTGACCGCAGATAGGCGAGCAGAAGCTCCTCCAGGGTGGGCGGCTCGGCCTGCCCGCCGTACTGGATCGGGGCGCCGAGGCGCACGAGGACACCCGGCCGGCCCTCGCCGCGGCGGGACTCGATGACCTGGTGCGGGGTGACGGCGGGGGAGGTGCCGTCTCCCGGGGCGTCGATCAGGGCGTGTGCGGCGCGCAGTTCGCTCACCTCGCCCGCGAGCCGCAGCCCACCGTTGGCGATGACGAGGAGGTAGTCGCAGATGTGCTCCAGCTCGGCGAGCATGTGAGAGGAGACCAGCACCGTGGTGCCGTGTTCGGCGGCCTCCGCCGTCAGTGTGCTCATGAGCTCGCGGCGGACCAGCGGGTCCAGATCGGCCATCGGCTCGTCGAGGATGAGCAGATCAGGACGCTTCCCGAAGGCCAGGGCGAAGGCGACGCGGGTGCGCTGCCCGCCGGACAGTGTTCCGACCTTCGCCTCCAGCGGAACCTGGCCCGCGCGGACGATGCCCTCGGCGACCCCCTGGTCCCAGCGGGGGTTGAACTCGCGGCCCAGCCGCAGGGTCTCGGCCACGGTGAAGCGCCGGAACAGCGGCTTCTCCTGGGTGAGGAACGCGGTGCGCAGCACCGCCTCCGTCGACCCCGGTGCCGAGCCGAACACCCGCAGGGCACCGGTCGTCGGCCGGATCATGTTGTTGGCCAGGCCCATCAGGGTGCTCTTGCCGGCGCCGTTGGGGCCGACCAGGCCGCATACCCGCCCGGCGGGCAGCCGGAAGGAAACGTTTCGCAAGGCCCAGCCGCGCCGGTACTTCTTGCCGAGGCCCTGGGCCTCGATCGCGTTCCTGCCGGCGGGGTGCGCGAACTCCGTTCCGCTTCCGTGGTGCGACTCTGCGTGATTCAACTGTGGATCCTTTGCGTGGGGGAGGGGCGGGCCCTGTGCGTGGGGGGAGGGGCCGGCTGTGTGCGCGGTCGACCGCCGGGACGCGATATCGCCTACGCGGGCGGTGTGCGCGGCTCTGTCACCGAGGCGGACGCCGCCGACCGGGGGTTCCGCATCGAGGTGGGGTCGGCCGCGATCGTGACATCCTCCGTGGGTGATGAACGGCGAACGCCGCCCGGTGGAGATGATTCTTCGCCGCCGCGCCCCGCGGCGGATCGGGCGAAAGACAGATCATGGGCGGCCGGCTCCGACTTTCGGCCGGTCGGCGGAAGGACGGTGAGAGAGGTGCTGGGAACGGCCGACACAGCGGCGGCCACCACCGCGGCCACACGGGAGAACGGTCATCCGCAGGTGCTGCCCGTCACCGTCCGGCTGGTGTTGCTCGTGGCCCTGGTCGGCCTCGTCGTGCTGGACGGGGTGGGTGGCGGTTTCTACTCGATCCGGGACCACGGCCCCTCCGCGCTGGGCCCCGCCAAGCTGGGAGGCGCCCTGCTGGGCATCGCACTCGTCGTAGCCTCTCCACGGCTCGGCGGCCGGGCGCTGCCGGCAGCCGGCTGCACACTGGCGGTCGGGTCGCTGTGCCTCTCGGTGTTGCTGCACCTGGAGCTGTCGGCCGGCTCGCAGGCGCTGGGATTCGCCGAACCGGCGGCTCTGGCGTGGCTCCTGCTGGTCATCGCCCGACGCGGGGCGCCGTCGTGGGCGGCGGTGGCCGTCCCCGTCCTGTTCCTGGCGATCGTGCTGCGGCCGGTGTCGGTCTCGGCGCGGCAGTCCACCACCATCATGGCGCTGCTCCTCGCCCTGGGAGCGGTCACGGCGCTGGGCATCGGCCTCGGGATGCGTCTGCTGCTGGCGGACCGGCGGCGGCAGGCGGCGGCGCTCCGGCTGGAGCAGCGGACGGAGTTCGCCAGGTACCTGCACGACTTCGTCGCCCACCATGTGACCGGCATCGTCGTACAGGCACAGGGCGCCCAGGCGATCGCGGACCGACGGCCCGAACTGGTGCCGCCCGCGCTGCGGCGGATCGAACAGGCGGGTTCGGAGGCGCTGACCTCCATGCGGAGCATGGTGGGGATGCTGCGCGACGCCGACGGAGAAGTGGCGCTGACGCCGCTGGCGGGCATCGGTGAAGTGCGTTCGCTGGTCGAGGAGTTCTCGGCGGTCGGCGGCGCCCGGGCCCGGCTCGACCTGGAAGGGGGCTTCGACGACCTGCCGGTGGAGGTGACCACCACCGCGCACCGGGTGGTGATGGAAGCACTCACCAACGTACGCAAACACGCCCATGGGTGCACCGAGGTGCGGGTGCGTGTGGACCGCTCGGGAGACCGGCTCACCGTACGGGTCAGCGACGACGGACGGCCGCGCCACGTCTCGCACAGCGGCTTCGGGCTGAAGGGACTGGCCGAACGGGTGGGCCTGATCGGCGGAAGCGTCCAGGCGGGCCCGGTGACGGGCGGCGGCTGGGGCGTCGAGGCGACGCTCCCGGTGTCCACGGCCGGGGTGGCGGTCCCATGACGATCCGGGTACTGATAGCCGACGACCAGGCCATGGTCCGCGCCGGGTTCGCGATGATCCTGGGCGCGGAGGACGACATCGACGTCGTCGGGGAGGCCGCGGACGGGGTGCACGCCCTGGAACTCGCCGAGCGCCACCGGCCCGACGTGGTGCTGATGGATATCCGCATGCCCCGCATGGACGGGCTGGAGGCGCTGCGCGGGCTGACCCGCCCCGGCACCGTGAATCCACCGAAGGTCGTCGTGGTCACGACGTTCGACGACGACGAGTACGTCCAGCGCGCCCTGAGCGAAGGCGCCTCCGGCTTCCTGATCAAGGACTCCGGCCCTGCCCTGCTGGTCGAGGCCATCAGAGCGGCCGCCTCCGGCGAGGCACTGGTGAGCCCGGCCATCACCGTACGGCTGCTGCGGCGCCTCAACAGCGCCGTACCCGCGCCCCGGGAGCCGGACACCGCGCTCTCCGCACGGGAGAAGGATCTCGTACGTCTGGTGGCCAGAGGGCTGACCAACGCCGAGATCGCCACCGAGCTGACCATCTCGGTCGGCACGGTGAAGACCCATCTCGGCAACGTGCAGATGAAACTGCCCGCCCGCAACCGGGTGGAGATCGCCGCCTGGGCCTGGGAATCCGGCCTGGTCGACGGGCGAGGGTGAGAGGGCGCGGTCCTCCCGCTTCGGCACCCTCTTTGCTCTGCCGTACCGACCTGCGACTAGTTTGTATGCAGGACAGGTAGGCAAACCCGTGGTGACAGAGGTGCACGGGGGACGAGAGGTCAGGGAAGAGTGTCGCTGCGGGGAGGTGATCCAGCCGAGATCGGCGGTTATCCGCTTGAGGCGCGGCTCGGCTCGGGGGGCATGGGCACGGTCTTTCTGGCCCGTACGAGCTCGGGGCGGCCTGTCGCGATCAAACTGATCCACCAGCAGTTCGCGGGGGACGACGAGTTCCGCATCCGTTTCCGGCAGGAGGTGGCGGCGGCGAGGCGGGTGAGCGGAGCGTTCACCGCGGCCGTGGTCGACGCCGCCCCGGAGGCCGAGCAGCCGTGGATGGCGACGACCTATATCGAGGGGCCGACCCTCGCCCAGCACATCGCGGCGGACGGCCCGCTGAACGGAGCGGAGCTGAGGAGGCTGGCCATCGGGCTGGCGGAGGCGCTGCGCGACATCCACCGGGTGGGGGTCGTCCACCGTGACCTGAAACCCTCGAACGTCGTGCTCTCGCCCGAAGGGCCGCGCGTCATCGACTTCGGCATCTCGCGCGCCGTGGACCAGCAGACGCTGACGATGACAGGGCGGGTCATCGGTACGCCGCCCTTCATGTCGCCGGAGCAGTTGCAGGCGCCGCGTGGGGTGGGGCCGCGGTCCGACGTCTTCTCGCTGGGGACGCTGCTGGTGTACGCGGCCACGGGCCACGGGCCCTTCGACGCGGACAGCCCCTACCTGACGGCGTATCAGGTGGTGCACGAGGAGCCTTCGCTGGGTGCCGTGCCGGTGGCGTTGCGTACAGTCGTCGAGTCGTGCCTGGTCAAGGAGGTCGAGGGACGTCCCTCGGCGGACGAACTCCTCGTGCTGCTGCGGGACCTGCCGGCCGACCTCGGCGGGACCGACGCGAACGGGGCCGGCGCGGGCCGCACCCGCAACATGGACACCCAGCACCACTTCGCGGTGCCGGCCACCCCGGCGCCGACTGCCGCGACCACCGCCCCGGCCGGTCCCGATACACGGAGTACGGGCGCTCCCCTCGGCCGCCGTCTGCGTCGCCGATGGCGGCCCGTGCTCGCGACCTCGGTCGCGGTGGCCGCGATCGGCGCGGGCGTCGCGGTCCTGACGTCGGGCGGCTTCGGGGCGGACAGCGGCAGCCCCAAGGGCACCGGCGCCGCAGCGCCGAGCGCCGCACTGCAGGACGGCTTCGAGCCGTGGCACGAGACGGTGCCGGGCGGTCGTGCGGACATTCCCGACGAGCTGCGCTGCGTGGCGCGCGACGACGCGCTGTTCTGCGGGGGCGGCGGTGTTGTCGCGACCCGTGTCAAGGCCTCGGACGGCTCGCGGGTGTGGACGGCGAAGAGTCCGGGCGTCCCCGTCCAGGGAATGCACCTGGTGGGCGCCACCGGCGACACGGTGCTCGGTTACCGCGTGGCCGCCGAGGACGCCCCGCAGGACCCTCCCCATGAGGTGGTGGCCATCGACGCGAACAGTGGCCGGGAGCTGTGGTCCGTCCCGTCCGGAGCCCAGTCGACGGCCGTCACGGGCCGGTCGCGGGACGCCGTTGTGGTCGGCTCCACCGTGGTGACGGTCGACGCTTCCAACTCCCGCTTCGAGGCCCGGCTCGCCCACAGCGGCAGGGTTGCCTGGAAGACGCCGTTCCCCGCGGGCACACAGTGCGCTCCCGTCCTGGCGGGCCAGCAGCTCTTCGCCATGTGCGCGACGAATGCGGAGGTGGCTGCCTCAGAGGTGCGCCACCCCACCCTGTACACGGTCGACCGCGCCTCGGGGACCCTGGGCAGGCCCATCGCGGTCGACGGCCCCGCCGTGCCGATGGGCGTCGCCGATGGCAGGCTCGTCCTCTTTCAGGTGCGCATGGAGGGAACGGGGTGGGCCGGTTACGACGGGGTGGCGCGGGTCGACCCGGCCTTGCGGAAGGTCACGTACTCCCGGCTGGCCAGGACCTACCCGGGGACGCCCGGCATGGCGGACGGCACCCTCTACGTGAGCAGACAGATCGGTCTCGTCACGGCGCTCGACCCCGCGACGGGCCGGGAGAAGTGGTCCCGGCAGACGGGCGTGGAGGGCGCGTCGGGTCCCGTGGCGGGAGCCGGCGCCCTGTATTTCAGCTCGGCCACCGGCCGGGTGGTCGCGCTGTCGCCGCGCGACGGCAAACCTCTGTGGACGACAGATCCGCGGGCCGATGGTCTGACGGGCGAGCCGGGCGCGAGCCCGCGCGTGACCGTCGCGGGGAATGCGGTGATCGTGGCCGCGGCCAACAACACTCTCTTCGCCTTCGACGCGCGGAAGCCGCCGACGTCGGGCTGACGGCGCGACGCCGTCCCGATGCTCCACGGCCCGGTCGCCACACTGATCGGCACCGTCCTCCGCCCCTGGCTCAGGTGAGCAGGGGGAGGGAGACCAGCCCGCGCATCAGGCGGGTGTGGCGCCACCGCAGTTGATCCGGCGGGACGGCGAGCCGGAGCCGGGGGAAGCGGGTCAGGACCGCCCGTAGCGCGATCTCGGCCTCGGCCTTGGCCAGGGGTGCGCCGAGGCACCGGTGGATTCCGTGGCCGAAGGCGACGTGGCCGCTCGCGTCACGGTCCAGGTCGAGTCGGTCCGGTGCCGGGAAGCGTTCCGGGTCGCGGTTGGCGGCCCCGGGGGAGACCTGCACCGGGGTGCCGGCCAGGACCGGAGTGTCACCGAGGAGCAGGTCCTCGGTGGCGTAGCGGAAGGTGGCCATGGTGACGGGGGAGTCGAAGCGGAGCAGCTCGTCCAGGGCCGCCGGGACGAAGTCGGGGTCTGCGCGCAGGCGTTCCAGCTCCGCGGGGTGCTGGAGCAGGGCCAGGACCGCGTTGCCGAGGAAGTGGGTGGTGGTCTCGTGTCCCGCGACGAGGAGCAGCACCGCGAGGGAGACGAGTTCGTCCTCGCCCAGCCGGTCCTCGCCGTCGCCGGCCGGGACCAGACGGTCGAGGAGTGCCTCGCCGGGCTGCTGCCGCCTGGCGGCGATGAGCTCCGTCAGGTAGTTCGCCAGGGAATGCGAGGCGGCGTCGATCAGATCGGGTTCTCCGGCCGCGAACAGCTCGGCGGACCAGCGCCGGACGTCCGGCCGACCGGTCTCCGGTACTCCGAGCAGCTCGCAGATCACGGTGACGGGCAGCGGTACGGCGAGGCCGGCGACGAGGTCGACCTCACCGCCGGCCGGCCAGCGGTCCAGCAGCGCGTCGGTCACCTGGGCGATGTACGGGCGCAGCCGGGCCACCGCGCCGCTGGTGAAGGACTTGGTCACCAGCCGGCGCAGCCGGGTGTGCCGGGGCGGATCGGTGGCCAGCATGGTCTGCGCCACCGCGGGGTGCAGACGGCGTGGTGACGGCTTGTCGGCGAAGTACGCGGCGGTGTCCTTCGAGAGCCGCGGGTCACCGAGAGCCTGCCGGGCTTCGGCGTATCCGGTGACGAGGTAACTGCCGTGTCCACCGAAGCCGGTGGGGACGTGCTGCACCGGGCACGTGGATCGCAGTTCCGCGTAGGCGGGGTAGGGGTCTCGCAGGGAACGGGGGTCCTGAAGCGGGCTGTTCATGGTGTCAGGCTCCAACTGGTTCCGGCGGGGGAGTGGTCGCGACACGCGGGCGTTCTCGCTGTGCGCGTGACAACGGGACAGCGGGAGAGCGGGAGATACCACTGATTCTCGGGATTCTCGGCGTGGAGCCTTTTCCGGGGCGTGCTCGGGGAGCGAAGAACGAAGGGATTTCCGCGACGCGCCGTTGCCGTGTCGCGCGACTGCCCGGTGTTGAAGGGGCAGCGGGAGATGCCGGCGGTCCATCTGATCCTCATGCCCGGTGCGCAATTGATTCCCATCGACCGCCTGCGGGGGAATGAGAAGTGCCTCCTCGATCCGGGCCGCGCCGGTAGGTGAGCCCGTCGTTCTCCGGCTTCCCGCTGTCGCATCGCTCTTTGCCGGGGCGGCCATGGCTGTGGTCGACGCATCATCGGGACGCGGCCCACGGGCAGCCGGAATCGCCGTTCCGCGGCCCGGACGCGGAACGCCCAACCCATTCCGCCGGCTCTTCGAGCGGAGTCGTACGGCCGGAGCGGCGCGGGCGGATTCCCGGAAGCTCCGCCACATCGCGTAGCTGAATTCGGTGGAGCGCGGCGCGATATGCGAGGGGTGGAAACGGGGAGTGGCCTCGGCCTTTCCCGTACGACCCTGACCGCCGCCGACCGGCCGCGACGGGCGCCTTTTTCTTTCCCGGATCCCACCGCCTTTCGGCGGATTTCCGCCCACCGGCCATCCGTCGGAGCCCTCGTCGTTCCATCGCTCCCGCCGCCTCCGGGCGCGGACCGGACCGGCTCGCGGGAGGGGCGGGGTCCGGCCATCGGCTCCGCTGTTACGCCGGCTCCCGTGAGGCCTCCTTCCTGTCGGTCCCCGGCCGTGCGGCGCTGTCCCCGGCGAGCAGTACGGCGATGAGGACCGCGCCGAGGGCGAGCAGCCCGGCGGCGATGGTGAGCGTGTGCGAGAACCCTTCCGTCGCCGCGCGCAGCGGGCCGACCGACCCGGTCAGCTCCTCGCTGCGCCGCGTGGCCACGGTGACCAGGACGGCCAGTCCCACGGCGCCGCCGATCTGCTGGACCGAGTTGAGGACCGCCGAGCCGAGGCCGGCGTTCTCCTCGTCGGTGCCGTGGACCCCGGCGATCGCCAGGGCGGGGAAACCGAGACCGGACCCGAAGCTCACCACGAGCATGCCGGGCAGCACGCCGGTCACGTAACCGTCGTCCGCCGACACCCCGGACAGGAGCAGGAGTCCGCCCGCGCCGATCAGGAACGCGAGCACGAGGGTCCACCGCAGCCCGAACCTGACCACGACCCAGGAGGAGCACCAGACACCGGTGAGGATGCCCGCACCGTAGGGCAGATAGCCGACCCCGGCCTCCAGGGGGCCGTACCCCAGCACGGTCTGCAGATGCAGCATCAGCAGGAAGGAGAGGGAGAAGAAAGCCGCGGTGAAGAGCAGACCGGCGCCGTTGGAGACGGCACGTATCCGCACGGAGAGGAACGACAGGGGAATGAGCGGCTCCGCCGTGCGCGCCTCGACCGCGACGAAGGCGATGCCCAGGACGACCGCGAGCAGCACCGGCCCCAGTACCGCGAGTTCGGTCCAGCCCGACGTGTCGGTCTGCAGGAGGCCGTAGACCAGGGAGACGATGGCACCGGTGCCCAGGACCGCGCCGGGGACGTCCAGCCGGGCGGGGCGGTCGGTACGGCTCTCACCGACCAGGCGCGGCAGCAGGACCAGGGTCACGGCGACCACCGGCAGGTTGATCAGGAAGATCCAGCGCCAGGACGCCAGCCCGGTCAGCGCTCCGGAGATCACCACCCCCGTCGTGCCGCCCAGCCCGGCGATGGCACCCCAGATGCTGAGCGCCTTGGCGCGTTCCTCCCGGCCGGGGAAGAGGAGGGTGATCAGTGCCAGGGCCGCCGGACTGGCCATGGCCGCCCCCGCGCCCTGGGCGAACCGGCCGGTCACGAGGAGCCAGGGTTCCTGGGCGACTCCGCAGAGCAGGCTCGCCACGCCGAACAGGGTCACGCCCCAGAGGAAGATCCGGCGGCGCCCGACCAGATCGGCGAGGCGGCCGCACAGCAGCAACAGCCCGCCGAAGGCGAGGAAGTACGCGTTGGCGACCCAGGTCAGGTTGCCGGTGCTGAAGCCGAGGTCGCTCTGGATGCTGTGGAGCGCCACGTTGACGACCGTGTCGTCCAGCACAAGCATGAATTGCACGAAACACAGGACGACGAGGGCGGCCCGCCGGCGGTCGGGGGCCCCGGGGCCCGAGGGCGCTGTCATCACGATGGGTCCGGGCAACACCGCGTTGCGATAGGCGTTTTGGGGCGGTAGCGGCGGCAGCGGCGCCCGTGGCGTGGGTGAATGATCAGCACCCTACGACGCTATGCAGGGCCGTCACCGACCGCAATACGTTACCCGGCCAAATACGGGGGGTGGGTACCCGCGGCCCGGGCAGTGGCCGCGATGCGGGGTGCCGGGACGGCGCCCGCTGCCGGAGGAGCAGCGGGGCGGGTCTCCCGGAGGGGCGTCCGTCCGGGAGCGGCAGCAGGGGCGGATGGGCGCCGGCGGCAGGGGGATCCGCTCGCGGCGGCATTGGTTTTCGGCCATGGCGCCGCCCTCGGGTCCCGGGATCCGGCGCGCGGTCACTCTGGCCGTGAGGGGCCCGGGCTCTCCTCGCCGCAGAGCCGGGGCGACGCCCGGGGCGGGTGATCGCCGGATATCCGCGGTGCCGCGGGGGAATGTTCATTACCCAGTTCCGGGGTGTTCGAAGCGGCGATCCGAACATTGGTGGATGTTCTCCGCGGTGAACGGATCGGATCCGCACGCGACTTCGCATCCGCGGCGGCCGTCCGGTGGCGGCGAGATCTTGACCTCGAAGGTAGGGCAGCCTAACGTTCCTACACATGCCCGATAACGTCGCTCGAAATGGATTCTGGTTGACCGGACACCGCACAGCGGGAACCCTATTCCGATGACAGTCATCCGCCGTACGTCAACGATGTCAATGATGTGGACCGCTGTACGCAACATCCCGTCCACGACGGAGTCAACTGCGTAGAGAAATCATGACGGTTCCTGTCCGGCGTGGACAAGTCATTTTTCCGCCACGTAGGCGGTCGTGCGTCAGCCGCTCCGAGACCTGGGCGACAAGAAACAGATCAGCGCCATTCACTGATCAATCCCTGCGGTGTTTCTAGCTAAGGATCACGATGACGACGATGCAGCTCAGTACACGGCAAATGGAAATACTGTTACTCATCGCGGAGGGCTACCGCGACAAACAGATAGCCGAGCGCCTGGGCATGTCGGTCCGGACCGTCGACTCGCACCTGCAGCGCCTCTACGACCGGTACGGAGTCCGGAGCAGGGCCGCCATCGTGGCGAAATGGCTTCTGGAAGGCGGCACTCGGGGCTCCAGCCAACTGGGGGCATCGCTCCTTCTGGAGGCCTGCGCGTGCGACCAGCGCAGGCGTCGCCAGTGCGGGGAGGGGCGCCGGGAGCACGAGGGCGAACCGGTCGCCGGTGGCGGACTGGCCGAGGGGCAGCGGCCCCTGCGGTGAGCGGACGGCCCGCCGGGGAGGGGGCCAGGTTGGTGAGGCGCCGCTGACGGGTGGTGAGCGAGGCGCCGGTATCGCCGCCCGGCTGACGGGCGGGGCGCCGGCACCGCCGGCCCGGCCCGCTGTCCCGGCGGTTCGAGGATCCCGCGGCTGTTTTTCTACCATGGGTGGAATCGACAGAAGGGACCTCCCCCTCATGAGTACGCGGGACACCGGGGCAACCACCAGGGACTCACGTCCGCGACGCATGGGGCGCCCGCCCATGGCCGACCGGGAGGCCATCATCGGTGCCGCGCTGGGCCTCGGGTTCGCGCGTCTGACGATGCCGGCCGTCGCCGAGCGCCTCGGTATCTCGCACTCGACGCTCTACCGGTACTTCGCCAGCCGTGACGCGCTCGCCGCGGCAGCCGCCGACCACGCCGTTCACGCGATCGAATGGCCCGAACCCGAGGAGGACTGGCGCGCCTTCCTCACGGCGACCGCGTGGGCGCACTGGCGGTTGTACGCCGCGCGGCCCGGACTGGCGCAGGAGATCACAGGGCTCCGGCTCACCGGCCCCGCGCTGGTGGGGCGCGACAATCGGACGGGGGTCGCGCTGCTCGAATACGGCTTCTCGCCCGAGGACTCCGTCCTCGTCATGGACATGCTTGCGGAGCTGGTCACCCAGGCGTTCCTCGCCGTACTGCCGCAGGGCAGCGACGGGTCCGAGTCCGACGACGGTGCCGCGGCGGCCATCGAGGCCGTGCGCCGGCGCCGCCGCGAGCTGATCGACCCGTGGATGCACACCTTCGACTCGCGGCTGCGCGGCGTGCTGGGCGTGGCCGTCGAGGGTTCGCCCGCCGCCTGGTTCGAGCGCAAGCTCGATCTCTTCCTCGACGGGGTGGCCGCCCGCCGCGGCTGAGTCTGTTCCGCAGGGCCGTCGGACGCCCTGCGGTCAGGGCTCGGCAACTTTCCGACACCGTGTTATAAAGTAAGTGTCACAGGGTGGTTGACCCGTCTCCGCAGGGGCGGCGCCATCACCGACCACTTGCCTGCACTGGGCCCGGCTGGGCCGCTGACGACCTGGTTCGTCCCAGCGGCCGGAGGGGATCGACACCGTGAGCGCACACTGCCCCGCTTCCCGCGACATACCGAGGCGGACCGTGGAGTCCTTCCGGGAGAACGGGTTCGCCCACGTTCCCCGGATGCTCTCCGCGGACGAGGTGGACAGCTTCCGTACGGCCTCGCTCGCCGCCCTGTCCGCGCACAGCAAGTCCGACGACGCCGGCGGCACCCGGATCATCTCCACGGAGCATGTCTGGCGCGCCGACGGGCCGCTGCGGGAGCTGGCCCTGCACCCGCGCATCGGCGCCTTCGCCGAACGGCTGGCGGGCATGCCGCTGCGGGTGTGGCGTGGCGACGTACTCCTCAAGGAGCCGCGTCGCAGCGCCCGCACCAATCTCCACGACGACGAGACCTTCCTGCCCTTCGAGGGCCGGGTCAGCCTGACGGCCTGGGTGGCGCTGGTGGACGTCACCGTCGAGCGGGGCTGTATGACCTTCCTGGCCGGCTCCCACGATCGACCGGGTCCGGGCCGGGTGGGACTGCCGGCGCTGAGTGCCGACCCCGACGGTTACATGCTCAAACACTGGCCGGGGCTGAACTGGAACACCCGGGTCACCGTCCCGCTGCGGGCCGGCGACTGCACGTTCCACCACGGCCGTACGGGCCATATGGCCGCGGCCAACTCCACCGACGAACAACGTGTTTCCTACGTCGTGGCTCTCATCGACGCCGAGGCGACCTACCGCCCGGTTTCCGGAGTCGACGTGCCGGGAGAACTGACACCCGGTCAGAGACTTCCGGACGACCTGTACCCCCGGGTCGGAGCCTAGGACCTGTCCTCGGGCTCTGCCCCTCGCACCGCCCCGCACACACGCTCGCGGCGTTGGCCGGAAGCCTCCTGGCGGAGCCGCCAGGGCTTCCGGCCGCCTTGCGGTCACACGCGCCGCCCGCCAACTCAAGTGAGGTCCGATGTCACACTCCGATGTCCGCGCGTCCGGCGCCGGCAGCCCGACGGCCGACGGAGGTGATCCCAGGCGCTGGAGGGCACTGTGGATCATCGTCGCTGCCCAGTTACTGGTCGTACTCGACGCCTCGGTGGTGAACATCGCCCTGCCGTCCGCACAGTCGGCGTTGGAGATGTCGGACTCGAGCCGCCAATGGGTGGTCACCGCCTACTCCCTGACCTTCGGCGGGTTCCTTCTGCTCGGTGGGCGGGTGGGCGATCTCAAGGGACGGAAGAAACTCTTCATAGCCGGACTGATCGGTTTCGCGGCGTCCTCCGCGGTCGGCGGTTTCGCGGTGAACGAGATCATGCTGCTCCTGGCCCGAGCCGCGCAGGGCGTGTCCGCCGCCTTCCTGGCCCCGGCCGCGCTGGCCCTGCTGACCACGATGTTCACCACGGACGCGGAACGCGCCAAGGCGTTCGGCGTCTTCGGGGCCGCGGTCGGCACGGGCGGAGTCGTGGGCATGATCCTCGGCGGGGTGCTCACCGAATACCTGTCCTGGCGCTGGTGCCTCTGGTTCAACGTTCCGGTGGTGCTGCTCATTCTCGGACCCGCGATGCGCGGACTCACCGAGAGCAAGGCGGCCCGGTCCGCCCGGTACGATCTGCCCGGCACCCTGACGGCGACGATCGGCGTCGGTTCGCTGATCTACGGCATCTCCGAGGCCATCGAGGTCGGCTGGCTCGGTACCACCACGCTGGTGTTCTGCGGCGCCGGTCTGCTCCTGCTCGCCCTCTTCGTCTGGATCGAGCACCGGTCGACGGAACCGATGATGCCCCTGCGCATCGTCCTGAACCGGGTGCGCGGCAGCGGCTACCTCGTCGTGGTTCTCATCGCCAGCGGGCTCTACGCGTACTACCTGTTCCTCACGTACTTCCTCCAACTGGTGCGGGAATACTCGGCGTTGATGACCGGACTGGCCTTCGTGCCGATCGGCGCCGGAGTCCTCTTCGGAGCGCTGGCCACCGGGCGGCTGCTCTCCAGGATGAGCGCACGCGCCGTCACCCTCGGCGGACTCCTGCTCAGCGCGGCGGGGTTCGCCCTGACCGGCACCATCCAGCCGGACACCGGCTTCTGGACCGTCGTGTTCCCCTCGCAGCTCCTGATCGGACTCGGCATCGGTGCCGCGATGACGACGGTCATGCGGCTCACGCTGGACGGTGTCGCACCGGAGGAGAGCGGGGTGGCCAGCGCGCTGACCAACGCGACCCGCGAGATCGGCGGCGCGATCGGCATCTCCGCCCTCAACGTGGTCGCGATCTCCGTCGCCGACGGCGGTCGCGGCAACGAGGCCGTCACGGACGGCTACGCCGCGGCGTTCCTCGCCGGAGGCGGACTGATGCTGCTGGCGGCACTGATCGTCGTCATGAGCCGGCCGCGGCGCACCACCGCGGGTTAGGCCCTAACGCGCCGCCGAAGGCGGCCATGGTTACGAGGAGGCGGCCAGGTGGCAACGAGCGGCGGGGAGACCATGGAGAACGACGACCCGGTCACGGACGGACACGGGCGGACCGGCGGCCCACTGGGTGTGCTGCTCCGGCCGGTACGCGGTCGGCTGATTCTCGGCATCGTGCTGCAAGGCGTCGCCGCGATCAGCTCACTGGGCTCGTTCATCGCGATCTATCCGCTGGCCACCGCGCTGCTGTCGGGTGACGGCGACCGGGCCCGACGGGTGGTCCTGGTCGCCGCCGTCGCCCTGATGGTGCGGTTCGTCGCCCAGGCCCTGAGCTATCTCCTCATGCACGACGCGGACATGGAGTTCCAGCTCCGCCTCCGGCGGCGGATCGCCCGGCGGCTCGGCCGGCTGCCGCTGGGCTGGTTCACCTCCCGCAACAGCGCGACGGTCAAGAAGACCCTCGCCGACGACGTCGAGTCGCTGCACTACCTCGTCGCACACTCGATGCCGGATCTGACGATGGCGGTCGTCACCCCGGTCGCCGCCCTGGCCTACCTGTTCGCCCTGGACTGGCGGCTGACCCTGATCACCCTGGTCACCATGCCCCTGTTCGGTGTCCTGTTCCGGATGACCGGCCGCCGCAGCGGACGGCAGGGCGAGCGGCTGGGCCGTGCCATCGTCGGGGTCAACACGGCGGTCATCGAGTTCGTGCAGGGCATCGCCGTGATCAAGACGTTCGGCCAGCGGGACCGGGCCTGGGGCCGGTACACCGGCGCCGTCGACGACTACATGGCCACGCTGAGCGACGTCAAGGGCCCCATCCTGCGGCTGAGTTCGATCGCGTACGCCCTGGTCTGCCCGGCCACGATGCTGCTGGCCTCCCTCAGCGGCGGCACGCTCTTCGTCGCCGCCGGCTGGGCACGGCCGGTCGACGTGCTGCCCTTCGTCCTGCTGGGGCTGGCGATCACCGCGCCCCTGGTCGTCGTGACCTACGCGCCGCAGGCCCTCGGCCAGGCCAGGCAGGCCGCGGCCCGGGTCACGGAGCTCCTGAACACACCGGTCCTGCCCGAGCCGGAGGTTCCCCGGCGGCCGTCCGGGCACCGGGTGGACTTCCGCGACGTCACCTTCGGCTACACCCCGGGGGAGCCGGTCCTGCGCGGCGTCAGCGTCAGCCTGGAACCCGGCACCGTCACCGCTCTGGTGGGCCCCTCCGGCGCGGGCAAGTCGACCATGGCCGCCCTGCTTCCGCGGTTCTTCGACCCGGAGCGCGGATCGGTCTCCATCGGGGGAGTCGACATACGCGAGATGGCCCCGGAGGAGCTGTACCGCCACGTGAGCTTCGTCTTCCAGGACGTCCGTCTGCTGCGCGCCACCGTCGCCGACAACATCAGGATGGCCCGCCCCGACGCGTCGACGGCCGAGGTGGAGGCGGCGGCCAGGGCCGCCCGCTGCCACGACCGCATCGTGGAACTGCCCCGGGGCTACGACTCGGTGGTCGGCGAGGACGCCCGGCTCTCCGGCGGCGAGGCCCAACGCCTCTCCATCGCCCGGGCGTTGCTCGCGGACACACCGGTCCTGGTGCTCGACGAGGCCACCGCGTTCGTCGATCCGGAGGCCGAGGCGAGCATCTACGACGCGCTGTCGGTCCTGGTCGCCGGGCGCACCGTGCTGTTCGTCGCGCACCGGCTGCACACCATCGTCGAGGCCGACCAGATCCTCGTACTGGAACAGGGACGTATCGGCCAGCGCGGAACCCACGCCGAACTGGTGGACCGCGAAGGCCTCTACCAGGAGCTGTGGGCCGCCTACGCCGCATCGGGCGCCGGCGCGGCCGAGCAGCTGAACCGTTGACCCGCTGAACCGCTGACCCGGAGGGAGCGTCATGCACAGCAAACTCGTCCGTGTCCTCGGCCAGGAACAACTGCGGCCGATCGCGGGACATCTGACGGCCGTGACCGTCTACGCGGTCCTGCAGGGCGTCGCGTTCGCCCTGCTGGTACCGGTACTGAGCGCACTGCTCGACGGTGACGCCGGCCGGGCGGCGCCCTGGCTGGGGCTGCTCGCCGCGGTGACCGCCGCCACCGGCGCCGCCTACTACGTCCAGGCCCTGCTCGGCTTCAGGACCGCGGTGTCCACCACGGGCCTCCTCCACCACCGCCTGGGCGAGCGGCTGGGCCGGCTCGGCGTCGGCTGGTTCTCACGGGCCCGGCTCGCCCCGCTGACCAGACTCGCCACGGCGGGCGTGGGCGAGGTCACCCAGCTCTTCGCCCATCTGCTGGCGCCGCTGATCACCTCCGTCGTCACCCCGCTGACCGTGCTCGTCGTCATGTTCTTCCTCGACTGGAGGCTGGCCGCGGCGATGGCGGCCACGCTGCCGCTGCTGTACCTGGCCTATCGCTGGTCGGCGTCGGCGATCGGGCGCACCGACGAGATCGTCGACGGCGCCATGGCCCGGGCCGACGACCGGATCTTCGAGTTCGCCCAGTGCCAGCCCGTCATCCGGGCCTTCGGCCGGGCGCACGCGCAGAACGACCTGCTCGACCGGGAGATGCGCCGCCAGCACGACATCGGGCTCAGCCGGCTGCGCAGGACGACCGTGGCCCGCGGCGCCTTCGGCGCCACGGTTCAGCTCTCGGTGACCGCCCTGCTCGGGATCGCCACGGCGCTGGCCCTCGGCGGTTCGATCGACGCCGCCGAGGTGATCGCGCTCGCGGTGCTCCTCGTACGCTTCAGCGAGCCGGTCGCGGCCCTCAGCGACGCGGGAGGAGCCCTCCGGGCGGTGTGGAGCCGGCTCGACCAGCTGGACGAGATCTTCCGTACGCCGTCGCTGCCGGAACCGGCGGAGCCGCGCCGGCCGGCCGACGCGACCGTCGAGATTTCCGGTGTCCGGTTCCGCTATCCCGATTCCCCCGGGGCCGATCCGGTTCTGGACCGGCTCGAAGCCGTGCTGCCCGCCAACACGATGACCGCGCTGGTCGGCCCCTCCGGTTCGGGCAAGACCACGGTGACCCGGTTGATCGCCCGCTTCTGGGATGTGGACGAGGGATCGGTACGCATCGGCGGGGTGGATGTACGGGACATCGATGCCGACACGCTGGCCTCGCAGGTCGCGATGGTGTTCCAGGACGTCTATCTCTTCGAGGGCACCATGGAGGACAACGTACGCGTCGGCCGCCCCGGCGCGACCGACGCGGAGGTCGCGGAGGCGGCCGGGCTGGCCCGCGTGGACGAGATCGTCGACCGGCTGCCCCACGGCTGGAACACCCCCGTCGGGGAGGGCGGCACATCGCTCTCCGGTGGTGAGCGCCAGCGGATCTCCCTCGCGAGGGCCATTCTCAAGCAGGCGCCCGTACTGATCCTGGACGAGGCCACCTCAGCCCTCGACCCGGTCAACGAGATGGCGATCTCCGACACCCTGCGCGCCCTGGCCGGGCGCCGCACCGTGCTGGTCATCGCCCACCGCCTGCCCACGGTGGTCGCCGCGGACCGGATCCTCGTGCTCCAGGACGGGAGGGTCACCGAGTCGGGGACGCATGAGGATCTGCTCGCGGCGGACGGGACGTACCGGCGCTTCTGGCAGGAGCGGAGCCGGGTCCAGGGATGGCGGCTGCACTCCTCCGAAGCCGGGAAGGGGTAGGCACCCGCGGGGCGGACCCGGCCGACTCCAGGAAGTCCTCCACCGCTTCCCGGGTCTCACCGGGCCGCTCCAGATGGGGGGAGTGCCCGCACCGGGCGATCTCGACCCGCCGGACCGGGCCGGAGACCCCCTTCTCGACGGCGCGCAGTTGACGGGTGGTCCCGTACTGGTCGAGTTCTCCCTGGATCAGCAGGACCGGGCTGCTGACGGCGCGCAGCCCCTCCTCGATGTTCCAGTCGCGGAACGCGGGGGAGAGCCAGACGTCGGCCCAGGAGTGGAAGGCGGTGTCCGCGTCGTTGTGAAAGCCCCGCAGCCGTACGGCCAGCGGCCCCTCGTGGTAGGCCGCCCGGGCGGCGGTGATCCCGGCCAGGGTCTCCGGCTCGACGAAGACATGGGGCGCGAGGAGCACCAGAGCGGCCACGGGGTGCTCGTTCGCGTGCAGCAGGGCGATGGAGGCGCCGTCACTGTGTCCCACGAGGACCGGGCGGTTCAGGGAGAGCCGGTCCAGGAGTTCGGGAAGGACCTCCGTCGCCTCCTCCCGCATGTAGCCGACCGGGCGCGGGGTCCGCGCCGGGCCCGAGCCGCCGTAGCCGTGCCGGGAGTAGACCACCGCCGGACGGCCCGTGGCCCGTGCGAGCGCGTCGGGGAACCGTGACCACATGGCGACACAGCCGAGCCCCTCGTGCAGGAACACCAGCGGGGCGAGGCCGGCGTCCCCCGCTATCCGCCGGTACTCGACGGGGCCGCGCCTCAGCTCGATCTCCGGCACAGCGACGTCACCTCCCGCTACCAGTCGAAGTTCCGGGCACTGAGCATGTTGAAACCGAGAGCCGACTTGCCCACGTACTCCAGGCACTCGTCGGGTTTGGCGGGCATCACGGCGCAGAACGACGCCTCCCGCAGCAGCCGTTCCAGCGGGACGCTGGTGCGCAGCGCGCCGGAGCCGCAGATCCGCGCGGCGCCGAGGGCGAGCCGCGGGGCGAGTTCGCCGATGCAGTACTTCGCCGCGTGGACCGCGGTGTTGGCCTCCAGGCTTCCGCGTTCCTCGTCGACCTGTCGTGCGGCGGAGTGGACCAGGGCGCGCGCGGCCCGCAGCTCCACGGCGAGGCGGCCCACCTCCGACTGGACGACGGGGGACGAGCGGCGGCCCTCGTTGTCGCGGAGCAGCCGGACCATGAGCCGCAGGATCGATTCGGCGATCCCGAGGTACGCGCCCATGTAGCCGGAGACCATCCAGTGGGGCTCCCGTACGAGTTTGAACAGGGAGAGCCCCTCGACGCCGAGGAACAGCCGGTGCCGGGGGATCTCGACACCGTTCATCGTCATGGTCGCGGTCTGGGTGCCGCGCAGTGCGGCGCCGTCCCAGACGCCCGAGAAGGCGACGCCGGGATCGTCCTTCGAGACCACGAAGTGCGACACCTCGTCGGCCTCGGAGGTGCCGTCCTCGCGGGCGGCGACGACGTAGTGGTCGGCGATGCCCGCCAGCGACACGAACGCCTTGGTGCCCTTCAGGACATAGCCGTCGCCCGCCGCCCGGTAGGTGGCCTGGATACGGCGGAGCTTCGCTCCCGAACCCGTCTCGGACGTGGCCGACGCGAACATCTTTCCGTGCTCGACGACTTCGCCGAACACCCAGTCACGGAACCGGGAGGCGTTCTCGGGCAGGGCGGCGCCGCCCGTCTCGCAGAGGGAGCCGATGGCCACGTTGTGCATGTTGAAGCCGAGGGCGGTGGCCCCGTCGCCGAGGGCGATCTCCTCCAGGACCTTGGTGTAGTCGAGGAACGAGAGTCCCTCGCCGCCGGACTCCCGGGGAATCAGGAGGGTCAGCAGACCCGCGTCCCGCACCAGTTGGTAGCCGTGGTGCGGAGTGAGCCGCCCCTGGTCGACCGCCGCGGAGCCGAGTCTCAGTTCGGCGGCGGCCGACCGGACCCGGTCGAGGAGGGTTTCCGTGTGCGGGGTGTCCGAGGCGTGCATGTGATCCTTTCCGTCCGGTCGGAGGTCAGTTCTCGACGGGAAGTCCCAGCTCGCGGGCGACGGTGATACGCAACAGGTCGTTCGGGCCCGCGTAGACCGACGCCGCCATGGGGCTGGTCAGATCGGCGGTGAGCCCCGAGTCCTCGATGAAGGAGCGCACCCCGCCGAGCTGGGCGGCCTGCCGGCTGAACATCAGGTAGTCCTCGGCCACGGAGATCTTGGTCAGCGCGGCGTCGGCCGCCAGTTGGCGGGGGCGTACCCCCGCGTCCAGGCGCGCGGCCATCCGGTAGACGAGTTCCCGGGACCGGTGCAGGGCCAGGGCCATGTCCGCGACCCGGGCCGCGACGACATGGCTCGCTCCCATCCTGCGCCCGAAGTGCTCCCGGGTCGCGCACCACTCCACCGTGCGGTCCAGCACCCCGCGCATGGGGCCGAGCGCGTACGACAGGAGCAGCGCGCGCTCCCACGCGGTCGTGAGCGTCAGCAGGCCGAGGCCCGAGCCCTCCTCGCCGACCATGCTGCCGGGGGCCAGCCGGACCCCGTGGAAGGTGAGGGAGCCCATCGGCACCTCGGTCAGGGCGGTCTTGGGGAACGGGGCGCTCTGTTCGACGTCGGGCGCGCTCAGGTCGACCAGGAAGGCGGAGAGGGCGAAGGGGGTGCGTTCGGCCGCCGTCCTGGCGAAGACCAGGGCGGTGTCGGCCACCGGGGCGGCCGTGACGAACGACTTCGTCCCGGTGAGCAGATAGCCGCCGTCCTCCTGCCGTTCGGCCCTCGTGGCCATCGAGAGCGGGTCGCTGCCCCCGCCCTCCTCGGTCAGGGCGTGGCAGAGCAGCACGTCGCCGTTCTCGGTGTGCTCCGTGTCGCCGAGGACGGACCGCAGCGGGAACTGGATTCCGAACCGCTGGGACGCCATGGCGTAGCA
Organism: Streptomyces sp. NPDC059255; assembly: GCF_042752355.1. Taxonomy (NCBI): domain Bacteria; kingdom Bacillati; phylum Actinomycetota; class Actinomycetes; order Kitasatosporales; family Streptomycetaceae; genus Streptomyces; species Streptomyces sp. NPDC059255. Next base: position 135,108 of record NZ_JBHYZP010000012.1, on the reverse strand, counting down.
GAGCCCGGCGCCCGTGCCCGCGCGGCCGATTCCCTCGATCGTCGCCACCGACCTGGTCACCGGCCCGAGCCGGGCGGCTCCGGGGGCCTGGTCCGAAGGCGCCTCGTCCCACACCCCCCGGGCCGTGAACGCCTTCCACCGGGTGCGGAAGTCGGCCTGGTCCGCCTCCGCGAGCGCGGATTCGGCCAGTCGGGTCGCGTGGGCGACGACGGCGTCGACGCCGGCCCGGGGGTCCGCGTCCGTCATGACACCCCGCTCCCGTCGCCGGCGGCGGCCCGGTACCTCTCGATGGCCGTCCAAAGGGCCGTGGGTGTACGGAAGTTGGCCGCGACGAGCGCGGTCTCCGGGAAGGAGACCCCGGTCGTCGCCTCGACCCGGGCCACGATCCGCATGATGGTGAGGGAATCGAGCAGCCCGGAGACGAGCAGGGGTGTGTCGTGCTCCACCTTCTCGTCCAGGGCCCCGTGGGATTCCGAGATGATTCCCTGGAGGAGGGCGCACAGCTCATCGACGTCTTCCATGATCCCTTTCCTGGGTCGGCACCGCCGAAGCCAGCGCTTCGCGGTCGATCTTTCCCCGGTCGGTGAGTGCCAGCCGGTCGACGAGATGGATGTCGTCGGGCATCATGTGCCGCGGCAGCGCCGTCGAGACGGCCTCCCGCAGACCTGCCTCGGTCGTGCCGTCGGCGACGGCGTAGAGGAGGATGCTTCCCTCGCCGGGGCCCCGCGGCCGCCACACCGCCGCGCAGGTGCGCACCGCGGGGAACTCCTGGACGACGCTCTCGATGTCCAGGAGATCGATGCGGTATCCCCGGCGCTTCACCTGATGGTCGCGGCGTCCGCGCAGATAGATCTTTCCGTCCTCGCCGTAGTGGCCGAGGTCGCCGGTGAGGTACGCGGGCCCGCCGCCGTCGTCCGGGGAGACGCGGGTGGTGAGCGCCCGCGGCTCACCGTCGACGAGATAGCCCAGGAAGACCGTCGGGCCGACGACGGCGATCTCTCCCTCGTCCCGGGTGACCCGGTGGCTGTCGTCGACGAGTTCGACCCGGACCCCGTCGATCGCCCGGCCTATCGAGAGACCGTCCCGGTGGTCCCACCGCCGGGACACCTGCTCGAAGGTGCAGACATTCGTCTCGGTCGGGCCGTACAGGTTGTAGAACTCGGCCGTCTCGAACACCTCGGTGTACCGCTTGAGATCGCCCACGGGGAACGGCTCGCCGGCGAAGGCGATGATCCGCAGTTCGGGCAGTGCCGCGCCGCTCGCTCCTCCTTGGCGGAGCATCGACCGGTACAGCGTCGGGACGGCGTAGAAGACGGAGATCCGCTCGGACCGCAGCCAGCCCACCACATCGCGTGGGAACCCCTTGAGCTCGTCGGGCAGCAGGACGAGACAGGCGCCGGAGAGCGCGCTGCCGAAGATGTCGAAGGTGCTGAGATCGAAGGTCAGCGACGACTGGGAGCCGATCCGGTCCGAGGCGGTGACGCCGAACTGCCCGACGGCCCACCGTACGAAGTGGAGAACGTTCTCGTGGGAGAGGAGCACTCCCTTGGGCCAGCCCGTACTGCCCGACGTGAAGAGCACGTACCCCGCGCCGGGAAGATGGCCGATGGGGGCCGCCGGGCAGTCGACGGGGAGGATTCCCAGGCCCGACCCGAGAAGCCGGAGGGCCGCCGGGCTGTCGTCGACGCACTCCTTCACCAGGTGGGTGGTGGCCGCCCGCGCCGACGGGGCGATCAGAAAGGTGATGCCCGCGTTCCTGACCATCCGGGCGGTCCGCTCGGGCGGCACCGCCACATCGAGCGGCGCCGCGACGGCTCCGGACCGCAGGACCGCGTGGACGGCCAGTACGGCCTCGACACTCTTGGGCACATGGATGCCCACGCGGTCACCGGGGCGGACACCGGCGGCGGTGAGGGCGTCGGCCAGGCGGCGTACGGTCCCTTCCAGCTCCGCGTAGGTGAGGGTCCGTCCGTCCGCGGCGAGCGCGGGCCGGTCCGGATGGTCACGCGCCGCACGCGTCAGCAGTTCGTCGAGGCGGGTCGGTACGGGGGGCGGAGTCATCCGGCCGACCCGTTCCGCAGCGAGGCGGTCAGCGCCTTCTTGTCCATCTTCCCGACGGGGGTCAGCGGCATCACGTCGAGCACCCGCACCTCGTCCGGCGCCTTGTAGGCGGCCAGCCCCCGGTCCGCGAGGAACACGGCGAGTTCGGCGCGGTCCGGGGCGCGGGTGCCGGTCGGCACGAGGAAGGCGACGGACCGCTCGCCGAAGTCCTCGTCGGGCGCGGCCACCAGGGCGACGGACCGGATCCCGGGGTGGGCCAGCAGGTGGCCCTCGACCTCGGTCGCCGGGATCTTCTCGCCACCCCGGTTGATCTGGTCCTTCGACCTTCCCACCACGACGAGATGCCCGGACGGCAGCCGCCGCACCAGATCGCCGCTGCGGTAGAACCCGTCCGCGGTGAAGCTCTTGGCGTTGTGCTCGGGCGCGCGGTAGTAGCCCCGCAGTGTGTACGGGCCACGCGTGAGCAGTTCGCCCTCCTCCCCCTCGGCCACCTCCTGGTCGTCCGGGCCGGCCACCCGTACCTCGTCCGCGGGGGAGATGGGCCTGCCCTGCGCCGTCGCGATGATCTCGGGCGGATCGGTCAGTCTCGTCAGACAGAGCAGCCCCTCGGCCATCCCGAACACCTGCTGGATCGTGCAGCCGAACCCGTCGATCATCCGCTCGGCCATGTCGTCGGCCAGCCGCGCGCTGCCCACCTGGAGGACCCGCAGCGTGGACAGGTCGGCGTCGGTCATCGACACCTCGTCCAGCCAGACCGACGCCATCTGCGGGTTGATGGCGGCTATGGTGACGCCTTCACGCTCGATCAGCCCGAAGCAGTAGTCGGGGTCGGGGTCGCTCGCCAGGACGACGGTGCCGCCGACCCCGAGCGTCCCCAGTACCCCTGGGCAGTTCATCGTGTAGTTGAACGCCACCGGCAGCGCCGCGAGATAGACCGAGTCCGCTGTCAGCGCGCAGACCTCGCCCGCGGCACGCCCGTTGTAGAGGTAGTCGTCATGGGTCCGCGGGATCAGTTTGGGCAGCCCGGTGGTGCCTCCGGAGAGCAGCAGGAGTGCCAGATCCTCGCCCCGTGCGCCGGAGGCCGGCGCCGCGGGTGCCGGACCGGTCGTCAGCAGGTCCGCGAAGGAGGTGAACCCGGTTCCCCGCCCCGGATCGCCGACCACGATGATGTGTTTGAGGGCCGGGCTCTCGCCCCGTACGGCCTGGGCCAGCAGCCGGTGGTCGAATTCGGCGTGTACGTCGGGGATCACGTAGGCGACCGCCTCCGAGAGCCGCGCCAGATGGGTCATCTCGCTGCTGCGGTGGCCCGGCTGCGTGTGGACCGGCACCGCACCCGTCTTCATCAGGGCGAACCAGAGCAGCAGGAACTCCACCCGGTTGGGGAGCTGGACCAGGACGCGGTCCCCGGAGACGATGCCGAGCTCCGTGAGCCCGCGCGCCACCCGGTCCGACCGGTCGTCCAGTTCGGCGTAGCTGAGCCGGGTCCGGTCGTCGACGACGGCGAGCCGGTCACCGTGCGCACGGGCCCGTGCGCCCAGGAACCGGGCGAAGGTCTCCCCCCGCCAGTACCCGGCGTTCCGGTATTTCTCGGCGTCTGCGGCCGGCCAGCCCACCACATCGGCGGTCATGAATGAAACTCCTTTCAGGGCGTCATTTCGGCGGTGCATTCATTCGTGGACAACTCTCCGCGGAGCGGGAGGTGATGCCGCGTGATTATCGGTGTCGAGTGGGCGGGGACGGTGAATTCACGGCGCCTGTTCGTTCTGCCCCTACGACCGTCAACCGGAGGAAATCGCGGACGGTGCCAGGCGTGCGCCAGGGCGAAGTCATGCGGACTGTTCCGCCGGCCGACCGTAGCGCACGCCTCAAGCCGAGGTCAACGACGTCCCCGTGGTGGCAGGTTGGGCGTGAAGTGCAGAGAAAACACTGCAGAGAAAACCCTTGCCGGTAAATACCTAAGGGAAACTCCTCACGCATTCCCATGGGGCTGACGGGTAGCCTGTTGACACCGTGAAAGGCGCTGTCGTACGTTCAGGCGGCCGGATCGCTGTCACCCTTCCCATAAAGCAAGTTGTCGGCCTCCCTGTCACGGGAGGAAATTCCGGCACCGGTGATCAGCAGATATAGCTCCGAGCTTCGGGCCTGGGTGCCCATGTTCCGGGAACACCGTGCGAATCGTGGAGGATCCGTGGGAGATGTCGTGTTGGGGCAGGAAGAAGTCCGCACCCTGGTGGCCGGCCAGCTCGACATGGACCCGGCCGCCATCGGTCCCGGCGACGACCTGGTCACGCTGGGGCTCCACTCGATGCGGATGATCAAGATCGCCGCGCATCTGCGGCGGCAAGGGGTCCGGGTGAACTTCTCCGACCTCGCGCTGCGGCCCACGGTCCGGGCATGGTCCGAGCTCATAGCCGAGCGCCTCGGCGGGGAGACGAGCCGCCCGCCCGGGCCCGTGACGCGGGAGGAGCGCGACCCCGGCGCCGCCGGGGAGCCGTTCGGGCTGGCGACGATGCAGCACGGCTACTGGATCGGCCGCGCGGACGGTCAGGCCCTCGGCGGCGTCGCGGCCCACCTGTACGCGGAGTTCGACGGCCACGGGGTCGATCCGGGGCGGCTGGAACGCGCGGTGGCGGAGCTGGTGAACCGGCACGCCATGCTGCGCAGCCAGTTCCTCGACGACGGTACCCAGCGGGTCCTCGGCCGGCCCGGCGTGCCGGTGTGGTCGCTGACCGATCTCCGCGAGGTGGCCGCGCCGGACCTGGAGGGCCGGCTGGACGAGATCCGCGAGCGGAAGACGCACCAGCGCATGCGCGCGGATCTCGGGCAGGTTCTCGACATCTCGCTGACGCTGCTGCCCGAGGACCGGACCAGGCTGCACGTGGATGTGGACATGCTCGCCGCCGACGCCCTGAGCTACCGGCTGTTACTGGCGGATCTCGCCGACTTCTACGCGGGGGACGGGGCCGGTCCCGCACCGCTCTCGTACGACTACCGGAGCTATCTCGCCGACTACGACGCGATGAACGCCTCGGCACGCGAGGAGCAGCGGGCGTGGTGGCAGGAGGTGCTTCCCGAGTTGCCGGACGCTCCCGCCCTGCCGCTGGTCCCCGAGTCGGAGCGGGAGGATCCGCTCCGTACGGTCCGCTACGAGCACTGGCTCGACCCCGAACACAAGCGACGGCTGATCGACCGTGCCCATGAGCGGGGTGTCACCCCCGCCACGGTCCTGGCCTCAATCTTCGCCGAAGTCGTCGGCATGTGGTCGAGCGAGCAGAAGTTCCTTCTCAACCTGCCCCTGTTCAACCGGGAACCCCTCCACCCCGATGTGGAGAAACTCGTCGGCGACTTCAGCAGTTCCGTACTGCTGGACGTGGACGTCACCGAGCCCCTGTCGGTGCTCGACCGCGCCCGGGAGTTCCAGCGGAACCTGCACACCAAGGCGTCGCACGGAGCCTTTCCGGGCCTCGACGTACTGCGGGATCTGGGGCGTCTGCGGGGCGAACCGGTTCTGGCGTCCGTCGTCTACACCAGCGGGCTGAACCTGGGGGAACTCTTCAGGGACACCGTCGTCGACGCGTTCGGCGAGCCGGTGTGGATCATCTCGCAGGGCCCGCAGGTCGTACTCGACGCCCAGGTCGTGGAGTTACGCGGCGGTCTGCTGTTCAACTGGGACGTACGGGAGCAGGCGTTCCCCGCCGGAATGATGGACACGATGTTCCGGCGCAACCGTGAGCTGCTGGAGGAACTGCTCGCCGACGACGCCGACTGGGACCGCGCCGCGTCCAGGAGCCTGCCTCCGGCCCAGGCCGCCGTCCGCGCCCGGGCCAACGCCACGGACCGGCCGGTCTCCGGACGGCTGCTGCACGAGGGTTTCTTCGACATCGCCGGGGCGGAGCCGGACCTGCCCGCCCTGGTGTGGGGCGCCGACGGGCTGATGAGCTACGGCGGGCTGCGTGACCGGGCGCTGAACGTCGCGGGCGCGCTCGTCGCCCGGGGAGTGCGGCCCGGTGACGCCGTCTCCATCCAGTTGCCCAAGGGGCCCGGCCAGGTCGTCGCGGCCCTCGGGGTGCTCGCCGCGGGGGCGAGTTACGTACCGATCGGCGTCGAGCAGCCCGACGCCCGGCGCGACCGGATCGAGCTGACCGGTGACGTGGTGCTGGCACTGCGCGGCGAGGGGAGCGCGCCGGGCGCGAACGGGATCACCGTCCTCGGCCTCGACGCGGCCCAGCACGGGGCCGAGCCGCTGGACAGCCCGGTCACCGTCGACGCCGAGAGCATCGCCTACGTCATCTTCACCTCGGGCTCGACCGGACTGCCCAAGGGCGTCGAAGTGGCCCACGCGGCGGCGATGAACACGGTCGACTGCCTGAACGAGCACTTCGGGATCTCCACCGGTGACCGGTCGCTCGGGGTGTCCCCGTTCGAGTTCGACCTCTCCGTGTACGACATCTTCGGCCTGCTCTCCGTCGGTGGGTGCCTGGTCCTGCCCGACGACGAGAGCCGCCGGGACGGACAGCGGGCCGCCGAACTCGTCCGCACGCGGGGCGTGACCGTCCTCAACTGCGTGCCGAGCCTGCTCGACGCCATCCTGGCGGGAAGCGGGACGGAGGGACTCGGCGACAGCCTGCGCGTGGTCGTCCTCGGCGGCGACTGGGTCGGCGCCGACCTGCCCGGACGGCTGCGGCAGCTGGTGCCGGACTGCCGGTTCGCCGGGCTCGGCGGCACGACGGAGGCCGCGATCCATTCCACCGTCTGCGAGGTGACCGGCCCCGTTCCGCCGGAGTGGAAGGCCGTGCCGTACGGCGTCCCGCTGGGGAATGTCCGGTGCCGGGTGGTCAACGAAGCGGGGGCGGACTGCCCCGACCGGGTCCCCGGTGAACTCTGGATCGGCGGCCGGGGTGTCGCGCGCGGCTACCGGAACGATCCCGAACGGACCGCCGACCGGTTCGTCATCCACGACGGGCAGCGCTGGTACCGCACCGGGGACATGGCCCGCTACTGGCCGGACGGCACCCTCGAATTCCTGGGCCGGCGCGACAGCCAGATCAAGCTCCGGGGCTACCGCATCGAACTCGGCGAGGTGGAGGCGGCCCTGCGCGCCCTGCCCACCGTGCGGCGCGCCGTGGCGGACGTGGTGGGGCACACGACGCGGCAGCTCGTCGCGGCGGTCACGCTCACGGACGGCTCCCAGGAGGCGGGAGTGCGCGAGGCTCTGGCGGCGCACCTGCCCCCGCACATGATCCCCGAGAGGATCGAGACGCTCGACGCCTTCCCCCTGACCCCCAACGGAAAGCTCGACCGCAAGGCCGTCCGGGCCGTTTTCGAGGCGGGTACCGCCGGTGAGCGGCCCCACACACCGCCGAGCGGCGACCTGGAGACCGTACTCGCCGAGATCGTGGGCGCGATGCTCCACACCGGCCGGATCGGTGCCGAGGACGACTTCTTCGCCCTGGGCGGCGATTCGGTCCTGGCCACCAAGGTGATGGCCCAGATCAGGCAGTGGCTGGACACGTCCGAGCCCACCGTGACGGACCTCTTCGCCACCCGGACGGTGCGGGGACTGGCCGTACGTCTGGCCGAGCGGCAGAGCGTTCCTGGCCGCATCGAACAGGCGGCACAGATCTACCGCGAAGTCGCCTCGATGTCCGAGGCGGAACTGCTCGCCGAATCATGACCGGGCGCCGGCCCCCGGGCCGGCCCCCGAGCGGTGAGCCCGGCTTTCACTCCCCCTCCCGACTGGAAGGACATGTCCAGGTGACTTCTCCGAGCCGATCCGTCGTCCCCTCGTTCCCCGGGGACGATCCCAACGCCGTCGTGAAGGCGTTCGCGGCCAACCGGGCCTTCCGGGCCGCCGAATGGGCCGAGCTGACGACCGAGGACAACCCCTACCGACGGCCGGTCCGCCCCGACGACCTGGCCTGGCTCGACTACTCCGGCGCCATGCCGGCGGCCGACGCCCTGAAGCTGAGCGGCCTCCTCGGCCACCGCATGCTGCGCAATGTGTACGACCTCGACGCCCTCTACGTCGCGCCCGCCCCGAAACCGACGGTCACGGCGGACCAGGAAGCGTTCTACTCGCAGGAGAACAGGGTGCTGAGCGCCCTCGCGAAGCCGATCCTGGAGCACCATCTCTTCACCTTCCTGGAGGAGGGGCGCACGCCGCTGGAACGGCCGACCGTCGCCGCCGCGACCGGCCACGTACTCAGTTCCTTCCAGCAGCGGGCGGCAGCGCCGAACAGGGCGCTCGACGCCGTTCTGAAGACCGCGGGAAAGCGGGAGGCCGGCACCTTCCTGATGCTCCAGCTGAGTGCCTTTCTCCCGGCCATGAACACGGCGGTGGGCCGGGCCGCACTCGGTGAGTACGAGCTGGCCTCCACCTCGCTGCGGCCGTTCCTGCTCGACGAGTACCGCTCCTGGGTGAATTCCTCGGCGGCCTACGGGAAACTGCTCGCCGGTGCCGGCCTGAAGACGTCCGCGGCGGCCTATTGGCAGCTGTACCTGAACACGTCGCTGGCGCGCGGAAATCACCTCCACCATCTCGCGGTGAACCGTGAGAACCTGTTCGCCTTCCTCGGTGCTCTCGTCCACAAGAAGATGGACGAAAGCCTCACCCGTGACCGGTTCGCAGAGGTCTTCGCCACTTCTCCGACCGCTGACACCGGTTACTTCGACGGTGTCGGCGCCGTCGCGGAGGATGGTCTCAGGGAACTCGTCGAGCGTCTGCTCACGCCGTTGGCCGCCGTCCACGGGGACCGGGTCGTACAGGACTTCCACCGGGGGTTCACGGACGCGGCGCGCTACGCCGAACTCTGGGAGGCCGACCTGGAGGCCCAGGTGACCTGGGCGGACAGCATCCAGGAGTACCAGGACAGGGCCGCCAGGATCGACAAGTACCTCACGGACGAGAACATCGAAGTCGATCTCGACACCTTCGTGGAGTCGAACGAAGAGACCTCCACCACGCATGTCCACGATGAACACCGGCTCGTCATGATCGAGTCCGGGCAGATGCACTTCTGGAACAACGTGACACACAAGATCGAACTCAATCAGGGCGAAAAGCTGCTGATTCCGGTCTCCCGGCTCCACGGATCCACCGTGTTGTCCGGGGAGTGCACATACCACCAGCCGATCATTCCTGACGACCTGCTCGCCAGAATCCTCTGAGTCCTCCGAGTCGAATTCCGGGCGAGAGATGGAGCTTTCGTATGCTGTCGGCGGACACTCTGCCAGCCGATGGGAGTCTGACCTCCCAGGTGATAGGTGATCTTCCCGAGTGGGGAATTCTCAGCGCGAGGGAGTTGATCGGTAAACTGACCTCCTCCACCATGCCATTCCCCTGTACCTTCGCGGTCTCCGCGGCGAAGAAGGCCTCGCTGCGGTTCGGTTTCATCGACGATCTGAACGACGAGCGCAGCTGGGCGGCGCTGCCCGGGATCATCGCGTCGTACCTGGAGATCTACCGGACGATCGCCAGGGAGACCTCCCTCATCATTCTCTTCCGCCCCGACCGGGAGACCGGTGATGTCGCGCACTACCAAGGGAAGTTCTGGGACGTCCTGCGGTTCCTGCACGAGAACGATCCCCGGTCCTGGCCGGCCGGCATACCCGAGAACCCTGATGACAGCCGCTGGGAGTTCAGCTTCGCCGGCACCCCGATCTTCGTCGTGTGCAACACCCCCGCGCACAAGAGGCGGGCGAGCCGGTCGAATCCCGGATTCATGATCACCTTTCAGCCGCGCTGGGTCTTCGAGGAACTGGACTCCAACACCGCCCGGGGCGCGGCGGCCAGGCGGGTGATCCGGAAGCGTCTGCGCGCCTTCGACAGCGAGGAACCCTCACCGGAGCTGGGGAGTTACGGCGACCCGGACAACCGGGAGTGGCGCCAGTACTTCCTCCTCGACGACAACGCGGAGAAGCTCGGGCGCTGTCCCTTCCGCCCGGAGACGGCCGGCCCTGCCCCGGCGGCGCGAGGTGAGGGAAGCGGTGACTGAGGAAAACGGGGACGGGGCCGGGTCCCGCCGCCCGGCGGACACGGCCGCTGCCGCGGCCTCGGCCAGGCAGGAACGTATCCGCCGGGCACTGGAAGCACGGGGCTTCGGACCCACGAGCGGTACCGCCACGGCGGAGGACTTCCCGCCGCTCGGGCCCGGACCCCACCCGCTCTCCCCGGCCCAGCGGCGGATGTGGTTCGCGCAGCAGCGTGATCCGAAGAGCGCCGCGTACAACATCTGCGCCGGGTTCGTCATCAGCGGCGACCTGGACCCGCACCGGCTCCGCCGGGCCTTCGAGTCGGTCGTGGCGGAACAGGACATCCTGCGCACCGTCTACCGCACCGACGCCGACAGCATGCCCGTGCAACTCGTCCTTCCCTCGGTCGAGTTGCCCTGGGAGACCGCCGACTGCGGGGGAATCCCGAACGGCGACTGCCGGGGCGCCGGCGGCGACATCCTCTGGGACGAGGTCGACCGGCTGGCGTCGCGGTTCGGCCGGGAGACGTTCGACCTGGCCGTCGACTGCCCCCTGCGGCTGCTGCTCATTTCCTCGGCCCCCGACGAGCATGTGCTGGTCCTCGTCGTCCATCACATCGCCGTCGACGATCTGAGCTGGGCTCCGCTCTTCCACGCGGTGTCCGCCCACTACCGCGCGGACACCCCCGGGCCTCCCGCACCGAGCCCGGCACCTCGGGTGCGGTACGCGCAGTTCGCCCGCCGGGAGCAGGAACGGGCGTCGTCCGGGTACTTCGGGGACTCGCTGGAGTACTGGCGGCGCACCCTCACCCCCTGGCCGCCGCCGGTCCCCCTGCCGGACGCGGGCGAGGCCGCGGCGGACGGTCCGCACGGGGAGGGCGTACGGCGGAGGGTACCGCTGTCCCCGCGGACCAGCGCGGGGATCACCGCACTCGCGAAGGACTCCGGCACCTCCCTGTTCATGACGGCACTGGCCTGTGTGACCGCCGTCCTCGGCCGGTACTCCGGAGCTGAGGACATCGCGGTCGGCACGGTCACCGTGAACCGCTCACGGCCCGAACTCGAACCGCTGATCGGCAACTTCGGCAACACCGTCATGCTGCGGATCCCCGCCCGCGGGAACCCCCGCTTCGTCGACCTGCTGGCCGAGGTCCGCACGGTGTGCCTCGACGCCTTCGGACAGCAGGAAGTCCCCTTCGACCAGGTGGTGGAGGCCGGCCGGCCACCACGGCGGCGCGACGGGGCCGGTCTGTTCAACGTGATGTTCACCCAGCGGGGACAGACCCTGCCGTCCGATGTGGTCTTCCCGGGCCAGCGGTGGCGGGAATACCCGGTGTTCAACGGCAGTACGCGCTTCGACCTCGCGGTCGAGGTGGTGTCCGGCCCCGACGGGCTCACGGTGACCGCGACGGGATCCGACCGGCTCTTCGGCGCCGAGAGCCTCGACCGGCTGCTGGGCCATGTGGCCACCCTGATGGACGCGGTGGCCACCGCCCCCGAGCGGCGCCTCGGCGAACTGCCGCTGATGCCCGCCCACGAGTACGCACGCGTCGTCCACGAGTGGAACGCGACCGACCGGCCGGAGTACGTGCCCAGGACCACGCTCCCCGGACTCTTCGCCGAGCAGGTGCGGCTGCGGCCGGACGCCTGCGCGCTCGTCGACGGGGACCGACGGCTCGACTACCGCGAACTGGACGGCCGGGCCAACCAGCTCGCCCGGCAGCTGATCGCGGACGGGGTCCGCGGTGGCGACTACGTCGGAGTGCTGCTGGAGCGGTCGGCGGAACTCGTCGTCGCCATGCTGGCGGTCCTCAAGGCGGGAGCCGCCTTCGTCCCGCTGGACCCGGCCTGGCCCGCGCTGCGCACCGGCGAACTGGTCTCGGCGGCCGGCCTCGCCGCCTGCGTCACCACCGCGACGATGCTGACCCGCGGTGATCTGGCGGCCGTCTCCCCGCGGACCGCGCACGTGGACCTGACCGCCGACGCCGCCACCATCGCGGGCCACAGCCGAGAAACGGTCGCGGTCGGGACCGCGCTCGACGACGTCGCGTACGTCATCTACACCTCCGGTTCCACCGGTGTGCCCAAGGGCGCGATGATCACCCACCAGGGGATCGTCAACCGCCTTCCCTGGCAGGCCGATCTGCTGAAGTTCTCCCCGTCGGACGCCGTGCTGCACAAGGCCCCGCTCAGCTTCGACATCTCCATCAACGAGATCTTCCTGCCCCTGACCAGCGGCGCCCGTCTCGTCCTCGCCAGACCGGGCGGGGAGGGAGACGTCTCGTACCTCCTCTCGGTGATCGCCGAACACGGGGTGACCTTCGTCTACCTGGTCTCCTCCATGCTCGATCTGATGGTCGAACGCAGCGACGCGGAACCCGCGCTGCGCCGCCTCCGCCATGTCTGGTGCGGTGGCGAGGTGCTCACCGCCGACCTCTACACCCGGTTCCGGCAGCGGTCCGACGCCCGCATGTACCACGGTTACGGGCCCGCCGAGGCGACCGTCGGGGTCACCTGCCGGGTCTACGAGAGCGCCGACCACGTCCGGGACATCACCATCGGCAGGCCCAACCCGAACACCCGGATCCATCTGCTGGACCGCCACGGGAACCCGGTTCCGGCCGGGGTCGCCGGGGAGATCCACATCGGTGGGCTGCCCCTGGCCCGGGGATACCTCAACGACCCGGAACGGACCACGGAACTCTTCGTGCGCGACCCGTTCCGGACCGGCGAGCGGCTCTACCGGACCGGCGATCTCGCCCGCTACCGCGCGGACGGGCAGATCGAGTTCATCGGCAGGACGGACAACCAGGTCAAGATCAACGGCAGGCGCGTCGAACTGGAGGAGATCGAGGCCAAGCTCACCGCCCACCCCGAGGTCCGGCAGGCCGCCGTCCTCATCCGGAACGAGGGCCCCAGGGGCGCCCGGCTCGTGGCCTTCGTCGCCGCGCGGGAGACCGCGGTCACCCCGGACGCGCTGCGGACCTGGCTGGGCGAGCGCCTCCCGTCCGCCATGGTTCCGTCCACCGTCGTCCTCCTGGACGAGCTCCCCCTGCGCAGTTCGGGCAAGCTCGACCGGACGGCCCTGGCATCCACCCCGATCCCCGAGGCACCACGCGAAACCGCGGCCGTGGCGCCGCCGACGGGCGCACTCCAGCGGTCGATCGCCGAGATCTGGGCCCGCACCCTCGGCCTCGCACAGGTGGGCGCCGAGGAGAACTTCTTCGATCTGGGCGGGCACTCCCTCCTGGTCGTGAAGGTGCAGAACGAGATCCACCGCACGCTGGGGTACGACGTCTCCGTCGTCGCCCTGTTCGAGAACCCCACCGTCGCGTCGGTGGCCCGCTTCCTGGAGCGGGGCCCGGCCGCCGGCGACGAGGAGGCACGGGAGCTGAGACGCGTCCGGGACCGTGCCGCCCGGCAGCGACGCATCCGGGCCGGACGCGGCCGAGCGGACAACGCGAGGGAGACGACATGAGCGCCGACATCGGCCCGGACACCGGCATCGGCCCGGACACCGGCGAAGGCGACTGCGACATCGCGGTGATCGCCATGGAGGGACGGTTCCCGGACGCCCCCACGCTGCGGGACTTCTGGTCGCTGCTGAGCAGCGGGCGGGACGCCATCCGCCCGGTCGCCGACAGCGACTTCCTCGCCGCCGGGGGCGCCCCGGGCAAGCTGAGCGACCCGAACCACGTCAGGGTCGCCTGCACGCTGGAGGGCGCGGACCTCTTCGACGCCGAGTTCTTCGGCATCCAGCCCGCCGAGGCCGAACTGCTCGACCCGCAGCACCGGATCTTCATCGAATGCGCCTACCACCTGCTGGAACAGGCCGGGTACGTACCCGGCGGCCAGGAGGGCACGGTCGGCGTCTACGCCGGAGCCTCCACCAGCCAGTACTACCTCGACCACGTCTATCCGGCGCTCGCCGTCCGGCCGGGGTCCGTCGACGGTTTCATCGGTTCGGTGGCCAACGCCACCAGCGCGCTCGCCACGCGTGTCTCGTATCTGCTCAACCTGACCGGTCCGAGCGTGGCCGTGCAGACCGCCTGCTCCACCTCCCTGGTCGCGGTGCACCTCGCCTGCCAGGACCTGCTGAACCACCAGTGCGACCTGGCCCTGGCGGGCGGCTCGACCGTCAACCCCGCCGCGGGACTCGGCTACCAGTACGTACCGGACGGCCCCTTCTCCCCGGACGGGCACTGCCGTCCCTACTCCTCCGACTCGGCCGGCATGTCTCCCGGCGACGGGGTCGGCGTCATCCTGTTGAAGCGCCTGGCCGACGCCGTCGCCGACGGCGATCACATCCGCGCCGTCATCAAGGGATCGGCGGTCAACAACGACGGAGCCAGGAAGATCGGCTTCACCGCGCCCAGCGTGCAGGGCCAGCGGGACGTCATCGTGGCGGCCCAGGCGATGGCCGGGGTGAGCGCGGATGCCATCAGCTACGTCGAGGGCCACGGCACCGCCACCCCGGTGGGCGACCCGATCGAGGTGAGCGCGCTGACGAAGGCGTTCGCGTCGAGCACGGACCGGACCGGTTTCTGCGCACTCGGATCGGTCAAGTCCAACCTCGGGCACCTCGACGCCGCGGCCGGGATCGCCGGTCTGATCAAAACCGTACTGGCGCTGGAGAACGAGATGATCCCGGCGACGCTCCACTACGCCGGACCGAACGAACTGATCGACTTCGAGGCCTCTCCGTTCGTGGTCGCCGGCACGGCGCGCGCCTGGCCGCGGACCGCCACCCCCCGGCTCGCGGGCGTGAGTTCGTTCGGCGTCGGCGGGACCAACGCGCACGTGGTGCTCGCCGAGGCACCGCCGCGTACCCCGCCCGAGCCGCAGCGCCGGCCCGAAGTGGTCCTGCTCTCGGCGGCCACCCCCGGTGCCCTCACCGACCTCGGCGAACAGCTCCGCGACCGGATCTCCCAGGACCCCGGCACCGATGTCGCCGACGTGGCGCACACCCTGCAGCGGGGCCGCCGCCCCCTGCGGGCCCGGCGGGCACTCGTCGCGAGCGGCACCGCCGAACTCGCCGAGGCCCTCCAGGACGGCGCGGCCGGCGCCTACGGCGAGGCCGGCGGAGCCCCGCGCGACGTCGTCTTCATGTATCCCGGCGGCGGCTCCCAGTACCAGCGCATGGGACAGCGGCTCCACCGGATCCACCCGGTCTACCGGCGCGAGATGGACCGCTGTGCGCGGATCCTCGAATCGGCCTGCGGGCTGGACCTGTTCGAGGCGCTCTACCCTCCGGGCGACACGGCTCCCAGCAGGGAGAACATCGATGTGCCCCGGGGCCGGTACGCGGCGATCGTCGCCACCGAGTGGTCCCTGACGGCCCTGCTCGCCTCCTGGGGAATCCGCCCTTCGGTCATGATCGGACACAGCCTCGGCGAATACACCGCCGCCTGCGTCGCCGGGGTGATGGATCTGGAGGAGGCCCTCCCGCTCGTCATGGAACGGGAGCGGCTGATGCGTGAGGCCGGCGGGATGACGCTCAGTGTCCTGCTGGACGAGGCGGACATCGTCGGCCACCTCCTCCCGGGCACCTCCCTGGCGGCTGTCAACGCCCCCGGCATGTGCACGGTCTCCGGTGTCCCCGCGGCCATTCTCGAACTGGAGAAGAACCTCACGGAGAAGGGCATCGACCAGCACCGCCTGCGCATCCCCGGCGCTGCCCACTCCGAGGCGCTCGACCCGGTACTGGACGAATTCCGTGAGCTGGTGAGCCGGGTGACGCTGCGCGAGCCGACCCTCCCGGTCCTGTCCGGCCTCACCGGTGAGCCGCTCACCCCCGAACAGGCCCGCGACCCCGAGTACTGGGTCCGGCACACCCGGGGCACCGTACGGTTCCGGGCCTGCCTGGAGGCACTGCCGACGGACCGTCCGCCGGTCCTGCTCGAAGCGGGGCCCAGCGGGGGACTGGCCAAACTGGCCCAGTACACACTCGGGGACACCGTGGTCACCGCCACCGGCATCCGGCACGCCTACGCCGAGGAGTCCGACGACCGGGTGCTGCTCAACGCGGTGGCGCAGCTGTGGACGCACGGCGTGGAGGTCGACTGGGAGGCGGTACGGGAAGGCCGCCCCGGACGGACCGTACCGCTGCCCGGGTATCCGTTCCAGCGCCGCCGCTTCTGGGTGGAGCGGATGGACCGGTCGGCGCCGCCCCCGCCGGAGCGGGCCGGCGAGGTGTCGCTCACCTCGCGCGTCTGGAGCGGTTCCGGGCTGCCCCGGCCGCCGGTCGGCGCGGAGCCCGGGACGGCCTCGGACACCGTCCTCGTCGTCCTGGGACGCTCGGAGCTCCCGGACCCGCCCGCCGGGCTCCTCGGCGGGGACGGCGCACGGTGCGTGACGATCCGTTTCGCGGACGGATTCGGCACCTCGGGGACCGGCTCGTACCATCTCGACCCGGCGGCCGCGGACGAGGTGCGCGCGCTCCGCGAACGCCTGTGGCCCGGCGGAGCCGACGACGCCGTGGTCCAGGTGCTCGACCTCGGCTCGGCGGGAGCAGAGCCAGGACCGCTGCGGCAGGTCACCGAGTCGGGGCGGTTCATCGACGCCCTGCTCACCGGACTCGGCGAAGGAGTGCGGCCGCCGAGGGTCGTCGTGGTCGGTCACGGCGCCTTCGCCCTGACGGGGCCGCACTCCTCGCCGGAACACCGGCTGGTCCACGGCCTGGTCGGCCACTGGCGGGCGGAAGGCGCCCGGGCCGTCGCCACCGCCGTCGATCTCGACGCCCCGTTCTCCCCCGACACCGACGAGGCCCTGTGGCCGCTGCTCCTCGGCGAACTGCGGGCCGCCGGGCCCCCCGCGACGGTGGCCTACCGGGGCGGGCGCCGATGGGTCGCCGGCACCGCGGAGGTGATGGAGACACCGGCCGGCCTGGCGTCGCTGCCGCGCGCCTGGGTCGTCCCCGGCGGGCTGCGGATGCCCGCGCTGCCCTACGCGTCCTACCTGTCCGCCGCCTTCGACGGCGCGGTCACCGTCAGCGAGTCGGTCGTCGCCTCCGACGGCGACCGCCCCGGTCTGCTCCGCTCGCTCGGCCCCGTGGCGGGCTCCGACGTGTCGGCCACCCTGGCGTGGCTGACCGGGCTGTGGCAGCGGCGCGCCGACGAGCCGTTCAGCGCCGTCGTGTTCATCGATCCACCGGAGGACCGGCCGTCGGTCGAGCGCGCCCTGCTGAGTGCCTTCGCCGAGGCGTGTGTGGAGGCGGCGGCGGCCGAGGGGCTGCCCTGGCGGCTGGTGCGCTGGCGGCACCGGCCCGCGGGGGCCGAGGAAGCGGTCGGCGACCCGGCCGAGGCCGCTGTCCGCCGGGGTGCCGCGGCCCTGGCGGCCGCGCTGGGCACCGGCGGACACCCCGTCCTCACCGTCACGGTCACCGTCCCCGGCACGACGGCGGAGGGGCGCGCTCCCGACACCGGTGCCACCGCCCCCGTACCACCGGAGGCGGACGACCGGAGGCTTCCGTCCCGGGACAACGGGCGGGCCCGGCCGCCGCTCGGCACCCGGTACGCGAAGCCGCGCAACGACGTGGAACGGCGCGTGGCCGAGATCTGGCGCACGGCACTGGGCCTCGACGACATCGGAGTGGACGACAACTTCTTCGAACTCGGCGGTGAGTCCCTGCTGCTCATGCGCGTCATCGCCGAACTGCGCGAACAGTTCGCCGTCAACATGTCCATCCGGCAGCTGTACATCAACGACCGTCTGACTGTTTCCGGGATAGCCACCGTGCTGAAGGAGAGAACACAGTGACCTCGCAGATTCCCGTCGAGCCCGTTCCGGCCGTACTGCGCGTCCGGGAGCTGATGACCGCGGGCCTGCTGTCGCACGCCATCTCGGTCCTGTGCGATCTGGGCGTACCCGATGTCCTGGAGACCGCGCGTTCGCACGTGGAACTCGCCAAGGAGGTGAACGCCGACCCCGAGGGCCTGCTGCCGTTCCTGCGGGCGGCCTGCGCGGCGGGCGTGCTGGCCGAACCGTCCCGCAGGAGCTTCGAACTGACCGAGCTGGGCCAGGTGCTGCGCGCCGACGACCCGCACAGCATCAAGGCCATGTGCTCCCTGACCTGCCGGGACGAGTTCAGCCGCACCTGGTCGGACTCCCTCCACACGGCCCGTACGGGCGGGCCGAGCTTCGCCGTCTCCCACGGCTCGTCCTTCTTCGAGTACATGGCGTCGCACCAGGAGTTCGCGACCCTGTTCGACAAGGCGATGCAGTCCTCCGCCGCCGTGGACAATCTGCTGGCCGGATTCGACTTCTCCGGGGTCCGCCATGTCGTGGATGTCGGCGGCGGTCGCGGCACCATGCTGGCGGCCGTGCTCAAGCGGTACCCGACCCTGCGGGGGACCCTGGTCGACCTGCCGCACGTCGTGGGCAACGCGCGCAAGACGTTCGCCGCCGCCGGCGTGGCGGACCGGGTCACGCTGGTGCCGGGCAGCTTCTTCGACCCGATACCCGGGGACGCGGACGTCTACCTGCTCTCCCGGGTGATCGGGAACTGGAACGACGAGGACTCGCTGCGCATCCTGCGGACGGTGCGCACCGCGATGCGCGCGGACAGCCAGTTGGTCGTGGTGGGACAGATGCCGAGCGAGAACGACCGCACGCACTACCCCCAGCAGCTCGACCTGTACATGTTCGCCCTGCTGGGAGCCCGTCTCCGGTCGTACGAGGAGTACCAGGACCTGTTCGCGCAGGTGGATCTGGAGGTGACCGGCTGGTCGAACTTCCCCGACAGCGAGTCGGTGCTGCGGGCGCGGCTGTCGTGAGGTGAGACCCGGGCGGCGGCGCGGGCCCCCGCCGCCCGGGCGGCGCCCGACGCTTCCCGCGCCCGCCCGTACACCGGCCCGCCGACGTCAGGAGGTCACTCGCCGTGAGCCAGGAGCCCGTGCCCGCCCGTTCTCCGTCCGTCCTGTCCGCGCCCGTTCCTTCCCCGCCCGTCCGGCCCCCGGAGAACACCTGCCCGGCGCGTGATCACGGCGCGGACATCCGGCCGCTCATGGCGAGCTTCCCCAGCGGGGTCGGTGTGATCACCGCGTACGCCGAGGACGGCTCACCGTGGGGGATGACCTGCACCTCCCTGTGCGGTGTCTCCCTGGACCCACCCGTCGTGCTGGTGTGTCTGGGAACCGCGAGTCACACCCTCAAGGCGGTACGGAGCAGCGGGTCCTTCGCCGTCAACCTGCTGCACGCGCAGGGCCGCCGGACCGCCGAACTGTTCGCGTCCGGCGCGCCCGACCGGTTCGACCGCGTCCACTGGCGGGGCGGCGCCGGCACCGCGGGACCGCATCTGACCGAGGACGCCCGCGCCGTCGCGGACTGCTCCGTCGTCGGCGAACAGGTCGTCGGCGACCATGCCGTGGTCCTGGGCGAGGTCACGGCGGTGCGCACGGTCCCGCGGCAGCCGCCCCTGCTCTACGGGCTGCGCCGGTTCTCCGCCTGGCCGCACGCGGGGGAGACCGCCCAGCCGTTCCACGACGTCGTCGGCTGACGGGTCCTCAGGACCGCCCGCGTCCGCAGCGGTCCACGGGAATCAGGGGGCGGTCCGCCCTTGTGAGGAAATACGGCATGGGGGTATACATGGAGGCGACCCAGAGATACCCCTAAGGGGTATGGATCCATCCAGGAGGAAACCCATGTCGTCGTCGTGCTGTACACCCGAGGGAAGCTGCCACACCGGTTCGGCGGCAAAGACCCCGGCCGCCACGGCTGTCCCGGAGAGCCGGACCGTTGTCCACCAGGTCAACGGGGTGGGCAGCGCCCACTGCCAGGGTGTGGTCACCCAGGCGATCGCCGGGGTCGACGGAGTGCTCTCGGTCGAGACCGAGATCGGCACCGGCCTGGTCACCGTCACCACCGGTGGCGTGGTCGAGGACGACCGGATCGCCAAGGCGCTCGACGAGGCCGGTTACGAGTACGCCGGCCGCGTGTGACATCAACAGCCTTCAGGACCGGTGTGGTTGGCGCCCCTGACGGCCGCGCGGGCTCGGCCGAACCGCCCCGGCCGGTGTGCCGCGCGGCCGGACGGGAGGCGGAGTCCGGCCGCGCGGCGGTGGGCTCGACGTGACCGGGTCGACGTGACCGGGTCGACGTGACCGGGTCGAGGCGGCCGCGTCGGGGCCGCTCAGCCGGCCACCGCGGCCGCCTGCTTGGCGCGTGCGGCCCTGATGGCGGCGCGCCGGTCCGTGAAGGCCGTCGCCTTGGTGTCCAACCGGCCGGTGAAGGCGGCGAGTTCCTCGCGGGCGGCCTCGCCCTCGGGGCCGAACCCCTCGCGTTCGAAGACCCGCAGGGTGCGCAGGATCGGCATCAGCACACTGTCGTGGTGGAGCCGCAGGTCGTAGATGCCCGCGAGGGCGATCTGCGCGGACTTCCGGCCGAAGTCCTTGATGGTGGAGCCGGGCATCTCGAAGCCGGTGACGACATCGGCGACGGCGCGCATCGTGGTGTCGGGGGCCAGTTCGAACGCGGCGTCGACGAGAGAGCGGTAGAAGACCATGTGCAGGTTCTCGTCGGCGGCGATCCGGGCCAGCAGCGTGTCGCACACCGGAT
This sequence comes from Streptomyces sp. NPDC059255, assembly GCF_042752355.1. NCBI lineage: Bacteria > Bacillati > Actinomycetota > Actinomycetes > Kitasatosporales > Streptomycetaceae > Streptomyces > Streptomyces sp. NPDC059255. The sequence goes on along the minus strand of NZ_JBHYZP010000012.1, from coordinate 114,523 downwards.
CGGTGCTGACCCGGCCCGTGTTGCGGTGCGAGATCCGGGTGGCCAGTTCCTGGAACGCCGCGTAGGTGATGGCGTGGAGCGCGCTGAAGCCGTCGGGCCGGTCGTACCCGGCCGACATGTGGACCATCCTGGCCCGTTCGAGGGCGCGCGGGTCGACCGCCCTGGTGGCGAGGAGGTAGTCGCGCAGCGCGATGCCGTGGCGGGCCTCCTCGGCGGTCCAGCGGTTGACCCAGGTGCCCCAGGCGCCGTCCTTGCCGAACTGCGCGATGGCGAAGTGGTAGCCGGGCAGGTTGTCCTCGGTCAGCAGGTTGACGATGAGGGAGGTACGGGCCACCTCGGGGAGCGTCGCCTCCTCCTCGGTCCAGGCCTCGCCCCCCATCGGGCCCTCGAAGTCGCGCGCCCGGCTCCACGGCACGTACTCGTGCGGGAACCACTCCTTGGCCACCGCGAGATGCCGGTGGAGGTTGGCCTCCACCACGGGCTGGAGCTCGTACAGCAGTGCCGATTCGGCGCGCTCGGCGGATCGGTCGGACAGGCGTGGAGGCACAGGTCTCGCTACCCTTCATGTTCTTTCACTTGCGTGTCGGATCTGTCTGTTTCCGCGTCCCCCGCTCGCCGTCCCTGTGCGGGGCGGGGGACGCCGGAAGGCTGTTCAGGCGGCGCGGCCGCGGATGCCCACCGCCGCCACGGCGGCGACCGCGGAGCCCGCCGCGCAGGCCAGGAAGACCTGGAGGTAGCCGGTGTCCGCCAGCACGCTGTGCCGGGCCAGGATCGCGGCGAGCGCGGCGATGCCGAACGCCCCGCCGACCTGACGGGCCGTCATCAGCAGCCCCGTACCGGAGGCGAAGCGGTCCTCCGGCAGGGAGGCCGCCGCCGCGTTGGAGATTCCGGTGAGCGCCATGCCGATGCCCGCGCCCGCGACGATGCCGATCGGCAGCCACAGCGAGAGGTAGTGGCGCTCGCTGTCGAGCAGGAAGAACATCGCCGCGCAGGATCCGGCGAACAGTACGGCGCCGGCCAGCGCGGCCGCCCACTGCCTGGCCGGCCCGACGCGTCGCCCGACGACCACGGCGCCCGCCGCCGCGCTGAAGGCGCCGGGCGAGACCGCGAGTCCGGCCTTCAGCTCCGAGTAGCCCCAGACGGCGTTGAGGAACAGCAGGGTGCTGAGCAGATACGCGTACATCGCGGCGCCGAAGAACAGCACGGTCACATTGGTCGCCGCGAAGGGCCGGCTGCGCCAGAGCTGCCACTCGACCGCGGGCGAGGGGTGCCGCAGGGAGAGCAGCAGGGCCACGGCGCTCAGCACGGCGCCACCGATCAGCAGACCGAGTACCGACCCGCTGCCCCAGCCCCAGTCGCTGCCCTGGGTCACACCGAAGACGACGCCGCCCAGACCGAGGCCGAGGCACACCGTACCCACCGGGTCGGGCAGGGTGCGTCCGCTCGGAGGGTCGGTGGCCAGGCCGAGGGCACCGACCAGGACGATGGCGAGCCCGATGGGCAGGTTGATCAGGAACACACTGCGCCAGCCCCACACGTCGACGAGCAGTCCACCGAGGCTGGGACCCACGGCCGCGGCCATGCTGCCGATCGCGCCCCACACGCCCACCGCGACGGCCCGCCGTGCGGGCGGGGTGTGTGTCAGCACCAGCCCGAGGGCCGACGGTGTCATCCCGGCGGCGGCGACGCCCTGCAGGGCACGGGCGGCGATCAGTGTGTTCAGGTTGGGCGCGAGTCCGCTCACCACGGAGGCGAGGACGAACAGGGAGGTGGACCAGAGGAACAGCCGCCGCTGCCCGATGACGTCCGCGATCCGGCCGGCCACCGCGAGCAGCGCGGCGAAGACCACGGCGTACCCGGTGATGACCCAGGTCAGGTTGGGCAACGACGCGTCCGGGAAGCTCTCCTGCAGATCCGCGAAGGCGATGTTGACGATCGTGGTGTCGAGGATCGAGAGGAAGGCGGCACCGGACGCGGCCACCAGGGCGAGCCGTGCGGCCTTGCCCGCCGTGTCGCCGGGCGGAGCGCCCGCCGCCTCGTCGACGGGCGACGGGGATGGGGTGGCCGTCATCCGTGGATTCCTTCCGTGTGGGGACCGCGGCGGCCGGTGAGGTGCGCCGCGCTGGATGGACGAACGATCGTGCATGTTTATGCCCGCCCCATGAAACACCGCGCGCCTGGTGAGCGCAAGGGGCGCAAGGGAGGTATTCCGGACGGGTTTCGGTGGACTCGGAGATGTTATATAAACGACCGTGCGTTTAGTTTTATTCATCCGATCGCGAGGAGCCCGTTGACCGTGGAAGCCATTCCTGACGCCGGCGCCCCGGCGTACGAGGCCGTCGAGCCGACCGGTGCTGAGATCCAGCAGTTCTGGTGGCTGCACGACGCGCGCTGGTACCAGGGCGTGCTGAACCGCTTCGGGCAGGAGGCGGCGAACGAGATCAACGCCGAGGCCGTCCGGTTCGTGGGCCGCCGGGTCGCCTCCTGGTACAGCCGGTCGCGCCCTTCGAAGGAGGAACCGTCGGCCGCCGAACTGGCCGCGCAGGTGGCAGACCTGCTGGCGCTGATGGGGTCGAACGGCCGCTCGGAGGTCGCCCAGCAGGTGCTGGACGACGACGAGTGGGAGACCGTCGTCGGCAAGAGCTTCCCGCTGCTCATGCTGCGGGCCGCCGGGACGTTGGAGGGGTACGAGTGCCCCTGCCTCGAACTGCGGGCCGGATGGTTCGAGGGGCTGCGGGTCCCGGTGCGCGACAGCTGTGTCGAGTGCCAGCGCACCACGGGCTCCGTCTGCCGGTTCAAGGCGCGGATCCTGCGGGACGGTGAGGACGGCGGTGCCGTGAGCGAGGACGCGAAGGCCCGCGCGGACTGACCGGCGGGCCGGACGCCAACGGCGCGCCCCGGACACACTGGGTTGGGCGCGCCGGAAACACCGTACGGACGGGCCGGGGGCAACAGGCGTGCCCCGGACACACTGGGCGGGCCGGATGCGACAGGCGCGCCCCGACACTGGGCGGGCGCGCCGGAAACACCGTGCGCGCCGGGCTCGACGGGCGCGCGCCGGACACACCGGGCGCGCGGGCCGAACACACACCGCGTGCGCCGGAAACACGGGGCGCGCGGGCCGGACACACACCGCGGGCGCTGGAAACACCGGGCGTGCGGGCCGGATCCGACACCCGCCCGCTGAAACACCGGACGCGCGCCGGGACGCACCGCGGGGCGGGGCCCGGAGAGATCACCGACCGGTCATCTCTCCGGGCCCCGCCCCTGGTGCCCGGACGGCGTGTGTTCCCGGCCGTCCGGGGGGTCCGTCAGATACCGCCGCCCTTCAGGACCCGCTCCACCAGCATGGGCGCCGCGCCCGTGTAGCGGGCCGGGTCGAGGAGTTCGGCCAGCTCTCCGGGCGAGAAGTGACCGGCCAGTTCCGGTGTCTCGGCCACGACATCGGCCAACGGCCGGTGGGTGGCGGCGGCCCGCGCCGAGACCCGGCTCATCAGCTCCTTCGCCGCGGCCTTGCCGAGCGCCGGCGCCAGCACGGCCGCCAACCGCTCGGAGGCGATCATCCCCCCGGTGAGGGTGATATTGGTCCCCATCCGTTCCGGGAACACCTCCAGCCCCTCGACCAGTTCACGCGCCGAGTGCGCGGCGCCGCCCGTCAGCCGCAGACACTCCCGCAGCGGCTGCCACTCCGCGTGCCACGCTCCCGCCGACCGTTCGTCCTCCGAGAGCAACGCCCCCATCAGCACGCTCGCGTACGCGGGGAGCTGCAGGGCCGCCGACCTGATCAGCGTCGCCAGCGCCGGATTGCGCTTGTGCGGCATCGCCGAGGACACACCGCGGCCGGTGGCGGCGGGCTCGGCCACCTCCGCCGTCTCCGTACGGGAGAGCAACTGCACATCCACCGCGATCTTGCCCAGCACGCCTGTGGTCAGGGCGAGTTCGGAGGCCAGGGCAGCGACCGGCGCCCGGGTGCTGTGCCAGGGCGCCACCGGTTCCGCGAGCCCCACCTCCGCCGCGAACCGCCGCATCAGACGCGCCGCGTACCGCTGCGGATCGGCGCCCTCGCCCTCGCCCGCGTCCCGTTGCGCGTATTCGAGGTACCCCGCCAACGTCCCCGCCGCCCCGCCCAGTTGCGCGGGCAGCCCACCGTCGAGCAGCCCGCGCAGCCGGGCCGCGCAGCCGTCCACCGACAGCAGCCAGCCGGCCGCCTTCAGCCCGAAGGTGGTGGGTACGGCGTGCAGCCCCAGGGTGCGCCCGGCCATGAGCGTGTCCCGGTGCCGGTCGGTGAGCAGCCGCAGCGCCGCCGCGAGCGCGTCGAGGTCCCCGACCAGGATCTCCAGCGTCCGCCTGGCCACCAGCATCAGCGCGGTGTCCAGGATGTCCTGGCTGGTCGAGCCCCGGTGGACGTAGTCGGCGGCGGCCGGATCGTCGGCGGCGACCACGGCCGTGAACGCCTGGACCATCCCCACCACCGGATTGGCCGCACCCCGTCCGGCGCGCGCGACCGCCACCAGGTCCAGCCGCTCCGCCACCGCCGCCGCGGTGATCGTACGGGCGGCCGAGGCGGGCACCACGCCCAGCTCCGCCTGGGCCCTGACCAGCGCGGCCTCGGCGTCCAGCAGCGCCTGGAGACAGGCACTGTCGGAGGTCGCCGCCTCGGCCGGGGTGCCGGCCCGTACCGGGCTGAGGATCCCGGAGTCGAGGTCCGCCGCGGGGACCGGAGGTGAACTCATCGGTGAACTCCTCATCTCAGGGCCGCCTTCACCGTCGTGGCACCCACGGCCGGACTCTCCGCGAGGGCCAGCACCGCCCGCGCGAGCGCGTCGGAGTCCTGCAGCGTCACGGAGTCGACCCCGGGCCGGATCCCCGCGGCGGTCGCCCAGTGCACCGACTCGGTCGGCACACCGAAGACGAAGCGGCGCGGATGCGGCGTCCCCGACGCGTCCAGGAGGTGGAACGGCGACGCGGAGACGGCCATCCCGCCGGTCCGGTACGCGTAGCCGTCCGGGTCGGTGATGTCGTACGTGCGGCACTGCCCGTCGGCGAGCAGCTGGAGCAGCAGCGGATCCGCCGTCGCCGACACGTCGACCTCGGGCAGCCGTGCCTCGATCAGGGTCGTGGCACTCAGCCGGGACCCCGGCACGGCGGGGGACCGTACGGTGAACACCTGGGCGTTCTCGTCGGTGGCCACCTCGACCTCCGGGCCGAGCACCCGGAGCACCCCCGCCTCGATCAGGGCCACCGCCTCCTCGATCCGCCGGGCCGGCGGACCGATCGACAGGAACGCGTTGAGCGGGGTGTACCAGCCGTCGAGATCGTCCCTGCGGGACCGGCCGGTCAGCCCGCCGTGGTCGATCACCAGCCGTATCTCGTTGCGCAGATCGCGCAGCACATCGAGCGCGGCCTTCAGCGGCCCGTCCACATTGCCGGCCCTGGCCGCCGCCAGGTCCTCCCGCAGATGACCCAGCAGCCAGGACGTGAACTCCTCCGGCGAGGCGAAACTCCGTCCCAGGTACGGCCGGGCGACGCGCTCCCAGTCCCAGCGGTCCCGCGGCGCCACCCCGGCCAGGTCGAGGACGCGGCCCTCCTCGGCCCGGTCCCGGGCGCCGAGATACACGTCCCGCAGCGCCCGCGCCCCGGTGGTGTCACCGGTCGAGGCCAGCAGGGTGGTGTAGTAGACCGTCTCGACCTCCTTCGCGATCAGCGGCCACAGATCGGCCCGGAAATCGAGCCCGCCGCTCCGGGCCCGCTGCCGCAGTTCCTCCACCACCTCCGGGGTCAGCACCGCCGGCGTATGGCGGCCGTGCGCCCCCTTCTGGTTCTCGCCGCGCGAGTGGAAGGGCAGACCGCGGCGGGAACAGGCGACCATCACCGGCTCGCGCCCCGACGGCCGGTAGGCGAGCCCGCCGGGCCCCCGGACGAACTCCCCGCCCCGGCCCAGGGTGAACAGGGCCATGTAGTCGAAGAAGTTGAGACCGAGACCGAGCAGCGCCACCGTCTCCCCGGGACGCACCTCGGACAGGTCCACGTCCGCCGGGTTCGCGGGAGCCACGTAACGTAACTCGTTCCGCTTGGCGAAGTCCCCCCGGGCGAACTGCTCGGCCGAACCCCGTACCGGCACATGCCCCTGGGCCAGCACCACCGCGTGCAGCCCGCCGAGGACCGTGCCGTTCTCCAGCCGTACGCTCTGGGTGCCGCCCGGCACCTCGTCGCGCAGCGCGACCGCGCGGGACTTGTGCACCACGGTGCTGACCCGGCCACGCGCCGACGTGAGCACCCGCCGGAAGACCCACTCCAGATAGTGGCCGTTGAGGGAGCGGGACGGATACGAGTCGGGTCCGAGCGAACCCGCCTCGGCCAGCACCGCCTCGTCGTACGGACCGGCCTCGCCGAGGTCGTACGGCCCCTGCCCGGTGAGGGCGCGCGCCCACTCGTACAGGCTGGGACCCGGGGCCAGCGGGCCCCGCATCCGTACGCTCTCGTCGGTGAACATCGTGACCTGGGAGGCAACGGTGTTCATCAGCAGATGCGGTGACTGACCGGTCCGCCAGACGCGGCCGGCGCCCGGTGGGTACGGATCGACCACATGCACGGTGACGGAACCGCGGTGTCCCTCGGTGTTGGCACAGAGCCGTTCGAGGACCGAGAGGCCCCGTGGCCCCATGCCGACGAGACAGACGTCGAGCCGATCCGCGTCCATGGTCGCTCTCCTCTCAGGTATCCGGGCGTGTCCCCGCACTCCTCGCACGAGCGCCGCGGTCAGGCGCGCGGAGCCCGAGCGCCGGCGCTCCGCGTCCTGACCGCTGACATCGCGCAGGGCGTCCCGGACCGCGTCGAGATCCCGGGCCACCTCCTCCAGCACCTCCTCGACCGCGGGGGCGTTGGAGGCGAGGATCTCCGACCACAACGCCACGTCACCGGCGGCGATCCGGGTCATGTCGCGTACTCCCTGGCCCGCCAGCCGCAGCTGCGACTCGTCACCCTCCACCAGCCGGGCCGCGAGCAGACTCGACACCAGATGGGGGGTGTGCGAAGTCAGCGCGACGGCCCGGTCGTGGTCGGCGTGTGCCATCGTGAGCGGACTGGCCCCGCACAACTCGGCCAGCCGGGTGGCGTGTTCCAGAGCCTCGGGACGTGAATGGCGTGAGGGGGCCAGCACCCAGGGGCGGTTGTGGAAGAGATCCGCGCGCGCGGCGTGCGGTCCCGACTGCTCCCGGCCCGCCATCGGATGCCCGCCCACATAACGGGTGAGATCACATCGGAGTTCGGTCGCGGCCTGCTGGGGAATCGACTTCACACTGGCCACATCGGTGAAGTAGGTGGCAAGCTGACCCTGTTGCTGCTCCCTGAGCACAGCGGCCGTGCTCAGGGGCGGTACCGCGATCACCGCCAGGTCCACGGGGGTGCGCGGAGCGCCGGCGATGCCCGCGCCCAGCGACTCCGCGGCCCGTGCGGCCTCCGGATCCCGGTCCAGCAGATAGGTGGTCACGCCCTGGCCCCGCAGGGCCAGGGCGACGGAGGTCCCGATCAGGCCGGTGCCGACCACCGCGACCGTACGCATCAGCTGCTGCGCCACAGCACGGGGCAGTACCGCGGGTCGGCGTAGTCGGGCCGGCCCTGCGCGTCCCGGCGCACCAGCACGTCGTGGTTGTAGTGGACCTCGCTGCCGTCGGACCGGGTGAAGGGGCGGTAGCGGTTCTCGCCGTCCTGGAGGTGGAAGGAGATCGCGCGGCGCGGCCTGTCACTGCGGTTGGCACCACTGCCGTGGTAGGTCAGGCAGTGGTGGAAGCTGACATGGCCCTTGGGTATGTCCATCGCCACCTTGCGCACCTCGACACCGTTGAAGGCGGCGTTCTCCGTGAGCATGTCGTCCAGCTGATCGCGGTCCCGCTCGGCGAAGTGCAGCGAGGTCTGGTCGTTGGCGGAGGTCTCCTTCCAGCGGTGACTGCCGTCCACCATGGTGATGGTGCCCATCTCCTCACCGCAGTCGTGGAAGGGGATGAACGCGGTCAGCATCCGCTCCGAGGTGGAGTTGGCCCAGTAGTGCCGGTCGAAGTGCCAGGGCACGATGTTCGACGTCTCTTCCGGCCGCGGCGGCTTGAAGATCAGTGTGGACTGGAAGACCCGGATCTCCCGGGCGCCCGCCAGCAGCGCGGCCGTGGCGCCCAGCAGCGGCTTGCCGAGGATCCGGCCGATGGTGTCGTCCTCGTAATGGATGTAGTCGTTGTGCCGCTGTACGGGGCCGTCCTCGGGCTTCCAGGAGGCGAGCTTGGGCGGGCTCACCGGCAGCGTGCGGTCGCGGTGGCCGGCGTAGTAGCGCTCGCTGGCCGCCTCCAGGGTGTCGATCTCCTCGTCGGTGAAGATCTTCTTCGACAGGTACCAGCCGTGTTCCTGGTACGCGATGATGTCGTCGTCGGTGGGGAGCAGCTCACGCTCCGCGTCGGTCAGTGTGAACAGCGGGGAATCCTCGGAAGACACTGTCATCCTTTGCTCGTTCGTCGTGGTGCCGTCGTTCGTCCGGGGCCGGGCGCCGCGCGCCGGCACGGGTGTCGGAACGGGTGCCGGGCCGCCCGCGCGGCCGGCCCCGCGCATCCGCTCACGCGGTGACGCGCTCGCGGGCCTTGGCCTCGTAGAGGGCCTTGATGTTGCCGCTGCCGAAGGTGCGGGCGCCGTGCCGGTCGATGACCTCCCAGAAGAAGGTCCGGCGGATGTGCATGGACTGGGTGAAGATCTGGAAGACCTCGCCCCAGTGGTCCCGGTCCACCAGCACGTTCGTCTCGCGGAGCGCACCCAGGTCGAGCTCCGGGCGGCCGAGGCGCCCCTCCAGCTCGGTGTAGTAGGTGTCGGGGGTCTGCAGGAACGCCACCCCGCGCTGCTCCAGTGTCTTGACGGTGCCGACGATGTCATCGGTGAGCAGCGCGAGATGCTGCACACCGGCACCGCCGTGCCGGGCCAGGAATTCGTCGATCTGGCCGGGCTTGCGGCCGACGACCGGCTCGATCAGCGTGAAGGTGATCTTCCCGCTGGGGCTCTGCACCACCTTGGAGTCCATCGCCTGCTCGCCGACCTCGATGAACTCCTCGAAGATCTGCGAGAAACCGAAGACCTTCTGGTAGTACTCCACCGTCGGCGCCAGTTCCCCGGCGGGCAGACAGATCGCGGCGTGGTCGAGCACCGCCAGCAGCGGCGGCTCCTGCGCGGCGGGGCCGGACGGCACCATCTCCATCAGACCCGGCAGGAACTCCTCGGGGTCACCGGTCCGCTCGACGAAACGGTGTGTCACATCCCCGAAACCCGCCACGCTCGCGGTGACCACACGGGTCCCGCACCGCTCCAGCACCCTCGGCTCCTCGGCCACGGCCGCGCCCTGGGCGACGGCGGTCTCGAACGCGCCCCTGGTGTCCGCCACCGAGAAGGCGATCGTCGCCACGCCGTCGCCGTGCCGCGCGGTGTATACGGCCGCCGGGTCCTCGGGGTCGAGCGCGGAGGTCAGCAGGACCCGTACGTCCCCCTGCACGAGCAGCAGCGAACGCCGCCCCGGCAGTCCTGTTTCGGGACCCGCCTGGCCCTGGACGCGGAATCCGAAGGCGAAGCAGAGAAAGTGTGCCCATTGCTGGGCGTCGCCCACAAAGAATTCGACGTGGTCAATTCCGTCAATGTCCACGGACGTTCCTCACCTTTTCTTTTCTTTTGGTTTCTCTCGGACTCTCGTTCTGTTCACTTCGGTCAGGTCCGCTTTTTCCGGGTGGAGGCGGTGCCGAGCAGCACGCTGACGTTGTGACCGCCGAAAGCGAAGGAATTGCTCAGCGCGGCTTCGACCCGCTGCTTCCTGGCACCGCCCCGTACGTGGTCCAGCTCGCACTGGGGGTCCACCTCGTCCAGGTTGTGCGTGGGCGGCAGGGTGCCCCGGGCGATGGCCAGCGCGGACACGGCCGCCTCCACCGCGCCCGAACCGCCGAGCAGATGCCCGGTCATGGACTTGGTGCCGCTGACCGCGGGCGACCGTCCGCCGAAGACGGACCTGATGGCCCTGGCCTCCGCGATGTCGCCCAGCTTGGTCGCCGTCCCGTGCGCGTTGACATAGCCGACGTCGTCCGGCACGAGCCCGCCGGAGGCCAGCGCGTTCCGCATGCTGCCCGCCGCGCCCTCCCCGTCGGGCCGCGGCGTGGTGGGCCGGTGGGCGTCCGTCGTGACCCCCCACCCGAGCAGATCGGCGTATCCGGCCGCGCCGCGTCCGTCCGCGTGCGCGGCCCGCTCCACCACCAGGACACCGGCGCCCTCCGAGAGGACGAATCCGTTGCGGGCCCGGTCGAAGGGCCGACTGGCGCGCTCGGGGTCCTCCCAGCCGCGCGCCAGCGCCTTGGCGTGCGCGAAGGCCAGCGCGGACGTCGGGTTGAGCGGCGCCTCGGCGCCACCGCAGACCACGACGTCGGCCTCGCCGTACCGGATCAGCCGGGCCGCCTCCACCACCGCGTGGGCACCGGCGGAGCAGGCCGTGGCGATGGCCGCGCTCCAGCCCCTGATCCCGTACTTGATGGCGATCCGGGCCGCCGCCATGTTCGGCAGCATCCCGGGCAGCAGATAGGGGCTGATCGCGGTCGCGCCCCGCTCGGCGCGCGCCGCGGTCTGCGCCTCGTACGTGGTCAGTCCGCCGGCCCCGCTGGAGACCACGACCGCGACCCGGTGCGGGTCCACGTCCCGGCCCACGACGATGCCCGAGTCGGCGAGCGCGTCGTCGGCGGCGGCCAGCGCCATCAGGACGTAACGGTCCACCAGCCGCCCCTCGCTGGGCGGCAGTACCTCGGCGGCGGTGATGTCGGGGGCGAGCCCCGCCACGTCGACGGTCCCGTCCAGCAGGTGGCCGGCGGGCGGACGGCGCAGCCCCGACTTGGTGTGGCAGAGCGCGTCGAAGGTGTCGGACGCGCCCCGGCCGAGCGAGGTGAACGTACCGAGACCGGTGATGACGGCGCCGGCGCCCGGGGCGACGGATGTGCTCATGCCGCGCTCACCGCCTCCGCGCGCAGGTCCGTGCCGGACCCGACGGGCAGTTCGCCCTTGAGGTAGCGCTCCCGCAGCAGCACCTTGCGGACCTTGCCGGTGGGGCCGAGCGGGATGAGGTCGGGATCGACCACCACGACCCGCGCGACGGTCCGCGCGACATGCTCCTCCAGCGCCGCCAGCACCTCCTTGGCCCGGTCCTCCTCGGGAACCTTCCTGGCCTCGCCGGCCGCGGGGACCAGCAGGACCGAGGTGGTGACCTCGTCGCCGTCGCGGACCGCGACGACGGTGCATTCGAGGACCCCGGGACAGCGCGCGAGGATCCGCTCCTCCGACGCGGCGGTGAACAGCTTCTCGCCGCCGGGGAGTTCGACCGCGTCCACCGCGCGGTCCACATGGAAGTAGTAGCCCGCCTCGTCGCGGTACACCAGGTCGCCGGTGAGGAAGTATCCGTCCCTGCGGGTCCGGTAGGTGGTCACCGAGTCGTTCCAGTAACCCAGCGCGAGCGTCGGCGCGTTGACCCCGAGCTGACCGACCTGTCCCGGGCCGAGGTGCTCTCCCTCGTCGCTGATGACCGTCACGTCCGAGAAGGCGTGCGGCTTGCCGATGCAGCGGCCGTACCGGTTGGTCTCCGGGGTGTGGGTGATGAAGAACTGCGAGTGGCCCATCTCGGTGGAGCCGAGGCCGTCGATGAAGAACGAGCCCGGCCGCCGCACGATGCCCTGCGCGGTGGCGGTGCTCCGGTTGCCCACCGCGACCAGCCGCCGTACGTGCGCCTCGTGCGCGCAGTCCCCGGTGTTCCACCAGGCGCGCACGGAGTCGAGGTCGCGCGCCGCCAGGTCCTCGCCGGCCAGCTCCGACCAGGTCGCGGCGAAGCCGAGCACGGCCTCGGGCCGCCAGCTCTCGATGGCGTCGAGGACGACCGTGCCGTCCTGCCGGGACACCAGCGCCAGCTGGACGCGGTTGCACAGCGCCAGGTTGACGGCGATGACCGTCGCGGCGTGGGCGGCCGGCAGCGCGCCGAGCATCCGGTTCAGGCCCTGCCCCTTGGGCAGCGAGAGCCGGTGGCGGACGGAGGCGAAGAGGCTGTGGTGGGAGTGGGCGACCGCCTTGGGCAGCCCGGTGGTCCCGGACGAGTGGGTGATGACGACCGGTTCCGTGCCGTGGTGGCGGTACGGGGCCGGCGCGTCGGCCGGCTTCCCCGCGCCCAGTCCGGACACGTCGCCCAGCAGCGGTGTGTCCGTCTCGTGCCCCGCCAGCTCGGCGGCGTGGGCCGCGTCGGTGAGTACGCCCACGGCGCGGAGCCGCTGGATGTACTTGGCGGCGGTCACCCCGGGGACCCGCCCGTTGACCAGGGCGGGGATGGCGCCGATGTGGGCGAGCGCCAGATAGCTGAGCACCTGGTCGGCGGCGGCGGAGACATAGACCGCGACCGGGTCACGGGGCCTGATGCCCCAGGCGTGCAGGGTGGCCGCCCGTGCCGCCACCCGTTCCCCCAGCTCGGCCAGGGTGAAGGCTTCCCAGGCGGGGTGCCCGTCCACCTCGGTGTCGAAGGTCAGTGCCGGCGCGTCCAGGCCGATGCCCTTGGCGACGAGTGTGGTCAGCGCGTTGCCGACCCCGAGCGCCGGGTCGGCCGCGAGTTCCGCGCGGTCGTTCTTGGCATTCATGCCGTGTCTCCCCTCTGCGTTTCCTGCTCCCCAGCGGCTGGGGACTTTCTCGGTCGACCCGTGGTGCCGGACCGCGGCCCCCGGCCGGTGTCCCGGTGCCGCACAGCACACGGGGCACCGGCCGGGCGCGGCCCGGTGTTCACTCGGCGGCGGCGGAGACGGTCCTGGCGGCGGCCACCCGGTCCACGATCTCCTTGACCAGGCCGGCGACGGTGAGCAGCGCCACGGTCTCCATCTCGTCCTCGTCGAACTTGACGCCGTAGGCGTCCTCCACCTGGATCGCGATCTCGGCCACGGACAGCGACTCCAGATCCAGTCCGGCCGGGCCCAGCGGGGTGTCGCCGGTCACGTCCGTGACGTCGTAGTTCATGTTTTCGAGGGCGGTGACGATGAACTGGTGGACCTCTGCGGTCATTTGATTGACTTCCCTTCATGGATGGACGCCCGGGGCCGGCCCCGGACACGGTGACGGTGCTGTGGTGCACGACGGACGGCGACGAGCGCGGCAGGGCACGCGCCCTGCTGGTGCGGCAGGTTGCCGCGGTGCTCGAAGTGGATCCGTCCGCGATCTGGATGGAGCACGAACCCGGCGGCCGGCCGGTCATGGCCGGGGCGGCCGAGGGCGTGCGGGTGAGCATGAGTCACACCCGGGGCGCGCTGGCGGTGGCGTTCTCCGCCGGCGGTCATGTGGGCGTGGATGTGGAGGCGCTGCGGGTGCTGCCCGGTCAGGCGCTGGCCCGGCGGTGGCTCGACAAGGCCGAGGCCGCGTGGGTGGCCGCGCTGCCGGAGAGCGAACGGTCCGTGGGTTTCCTGTGGTTGTGGACCCAGAAGGAAGCGGTCGGCAAGGCGCTGGGGCTGGGGCTCAGGGCCGGCGGGATGAGCCGCCGGATGCCTTCGCCGGGCCGATGGCCGCTGATCGCGGGGGCCTCGCCCGTACCGCTGGAGCTACCGGACGATCCGGGGACAGCCGCGGACGCGGCGCTGGTCGTCGGTGGGAGTCATGTCGTCGGCGTGGCCGTCCGCGGCGCGGGCGGGCCCGCGCCGCGCGTCGAGGTCCGCCGGGTGACGACGTCCCGTACATCGGGTTGATCCGTAGCCGGGCGGGGTCTTCCTGAGCCGGTTCCCGCCGTCCGCCCGGGCGCTCATACCTCGGCTCCCGCTCTGGCCGCCGCGCGCAGGGCCGCCACGTGGCGCAGCGGCTTTCCGGTGGCGGTCCTGGGGAGTTCGGACAGGACGTGCAGGGTACGCGGCCGCTTGTACGGGGCGAGCCGCGCCGCGAGGGCCTGGGAGAGGCTGCCGGCCGAGACGGAACTCCGCACGATGACGAAGGCCTCGATGCCCGCCTCGTGGACGACGACGGCGTCGGCCACGTCGGGCAACGCGCAGAGGGCGGCCTCGACCTCGGTGAGATCGACCTTGAGCCCACCGATGGAGATCTGCGAGTCCAGCCGGCCGTTCACGGTCAACAGGCCCGTGTCCGGGTCGAGATGCCCCGCGTCGTTGGTGCGCAGCCAGCCGTCCACGTAGCGGGTCGGGTCGACCTCTCCCACGTACGGGGAGGCCGCGAGGCCGAGCAGGATCTGGTTGTCCTGGACGCGCACGGGGAGCCCCGGGACCGGGGTGAGGCCGGGCAGGGTGCCGCCGGTGATGTCGGTGGCGATCACTCCGGCCTCGGTCATGCCGTACATCGCCCCGAGTCCGGCGCCGTACCCCGTGGTGAACCGCTCCCTGACCGTCTCCTTGAGGATCTCCCCACCGGTCACCATCCGTACCAGCTGGGGTAGTTGGGGCGGCGACTGCACGGCGGCCAGTACGGACGCCTGGGAGGGCACACCCAGCAGGGTGGTCGGCTCGGGATCGAGCGCGACGGCCCGGAAGATGGAGTCGGCGGTGTGCCGGGTCGGCAGGACGATCCGGACGCCGGCGGCGAGGCCGTAGAGGAGGCCGCCCACCAGCCCGAGCACATGCACGATCGAGGCCAGCAGGACGATCCGCTCGCCCCGGCGGGGGAAACCGTCGAGCCGGCTGTACCGCTCCACCTCCGCCAGCAGGTCACCGACCGTGCGGCCGATCACCTTGGAGGGGCCGGTGGAGCCAGAGCTGAGCTGGAGCAGCGCGTGCGGGGTGCGGGCCGGCCGGCCGCCGCGCAGCGGTGTGACGCGCGTGGATATCTCGAAAAAACCGCGCAGGGTGCCCGGGACGTCACCGACCGGCTCCACCACCAGCTGTGGGCCGAGTCTCGCGATGGCCCGGCCCACCTCGTGGGTTGTCAGCCGGTAGTCGAGCAGGGCGACCTGGGCCCCGATCCGCCATCCGGCCAGCATCGCGGTGACGCAGTCGAGCGAGGGCGGCAGGCGCAGTGCCAGCGCCCCGCCCTTGGCCAGCCCCGCGGCGGCGAACCGCGTGTGCTGTTCGGCCACCAGTCGGCGTAACTGCCCCCGGCTCACGGGGCCGCCCAGATGGAGCACGATGTCTCCGTCCGAACCGCCGAGTAATATCTCGTCCACCCACGCGCCGTCCTCGCACACCGGGTGGCGCGGTTCCGTATCCCTCACGGATATCTCACCTATTCCAATTCCACGGCGATATCGCTCCGCCGCTACCGGTTCCCCTGCCGACAATCCAAAGTGTCTATCGTTACTGCCGGGTAGGCAAGTAAAGAAATTCTATTCGGTCTGGCGTGTCGTCGATTTGGAGGCGTCACAAATTTTGACGTGCGGGGAATGAATTCGGGCATGCGGAAAAACTCACCCCTAATAATCGGGTGAGAATAAAATCAACGGCACGCTTCGGTGTGAAAGGCCGTTCCGGGAATAACCTTTCCTATCGCCGTACGACGCCTGACCGGTTCAGCTCCTGGATTCCGGAAGCCCCCATCAGCGCCATCGTCTCGTCGAGTTCGCCGGTCAGCAGGCGCAGCACCGAGGCGGCGCCGTCCTCGCCGGAATGGGTCAGCCCCCACAGGACGGGCCGGCCGACGAATACGGCGCTGGCCCCCAGACAGAGAGCCTTGACGATGTCGGTGCCACTGCGGACGGCGCCGTCGAGGACGACGGGACATCGCCCGCCGACGGTGTCGACGATGTCCGGCAGGACGTCCACGGCGTCCACGGCGGAATCGAGTTGCCGGCCGCCGTGGTTGGAGACGATGATTCCGTCCACGCCGTGGCGCACGGCGAGATCCGCGTCCTCGGCGCTGAGGACGCCCTTCAGTATCAGCGGGAGCGAGGTCAGCTCCCGCAGCCGGCCGAGATCGGCCCAGGTGACCGACGCGTCGAACTGCTCCCGCGCGTGGCGGGCGACGGCGGATTCGCCGGCGTTCCCGCCGTGCGAGGCGGCCATGACCTCCGGGTCCACATTGACGGCGCGGATGCCGTCCGGGACCGAGAACCCGTTGCGGACGTCCCGGGGCCTGCGCGCGATGCTCGGCGCGTCCACCGTCAGGACCAGTGCCCGGTATCCGGCGGCCTCGGCCCTCTTGGCCAGCCGCTCGACGATGTCCCAGCGCTTCAGCCAGTACAGCTGGAGCCAGAGCGGCCCGCTCGCCGCGTCGGCGATGTCCTCCAGCGACCGGCTCGCGAACATGCTCACGGTGAGCAGGGTGCCGGTCTCGCCGGCCGCCCGCGCGGTCGCCACCTCGCCCTCGGGGTGTGCGAGCCGGTGGTAGGCCATCGGCGCGATGCCCAGCGGGGCGGCCAGCCGGGCGCCGAGCAGCGTGGTGCCCGGGTCGCGCTCGGAGACGTCCACCAGGCAGCGCGGCCGCAGCCGCAGCCGGTCCAGGGCCGTCCGGCCACTGGTCAGCATTGATTCGGTGCCGCTTCCGCCGGCCAGGAAGTCCCAGACCTCACGGGGTAATCGGCGTTCGGCTTCATCTTCGTACCCGCGCAGCGTCAGCTGTGGCGGTGTGTGTTGACTCCCCCTACCCATGGCGGCCACTCTACACAAGTAACCGCACGGGCGTACAGTAATAGGACGGTCGTTCACTTTGTATGATGGGAGCGGCCGGCGGACCACCGGCCGACGACGGGAGAAGGTGGCGACATGGCGGTGTCCAGGACGGACGGACGCATCGAGCGCGGCAACCAGACACGGCGGCTCATTCTGGGCCATGCCGTGGCGATCGCCTCGGTCGAAGGTCTCGACGGCCTGTCCCTGGGACGGCTCGCGGAGGAACTGAGCCTCAGCAAAAGCGGGGTCTTCGCTCTCTTCGGCTCCAAGGAGGAGCTCCAGCTCGCCACCGTCAGAGCGGCGGTCAAGATCTACATCGAGCGCGTGGTGCAGCCCGCGCGCGAGGTGCCGAGCGGCCTCGGCCGGGTCCGGCACATGTGCGAGCTGTGGCTCGCCTACTCCGAACAGCGGGTCTTCCCCGGCGGATGCTTCTTCTACTCGGTCTCCGCCGAGTACGACGCCCGCCGCGGACTGGTGCACGACACCGTCGCCCAGGCCCAGACCAACTGGGTCTCCTTCGTCGAGCAGTCCATCGAGGAGGCGCGCCAGGCCGGGGAGATCACGGAGGACACCGACGTCCCCCAGCTCGCCTTCGAGCTGATCGCCTTCCTGGAAGCGGCCAACGGCTCCTCGGTGCTCCACGACGACCCCGCCTCCTACACCAGGGCGGACCGCGCCATCATCGAGCGGCTCCGCTCCGTCGCCACCGACCCGTCGAAGCTGGTGGACGCCTCCGTATAGACACGCGTGTCTCCGACCGGACCACGCGGTTCACCGACCGGCCGGGCCGACCGGCCGGAGAGGGAGAGCATGGCACTCGACCCGCAATTACAGGCCCTGTACGACCGGAAGGCCGCCGAGGGCGGCCGTCCGCTCTACACCATGTCCCTCCAGGAGGCGCGCGAGGCCGACCTCGCCGCGGTCCTCGACGGAGCGGGCACACCGGAACCCGTCGAGGAGGTCACCGACACGACCTTCCCGGGACCCGAAGGACCGCTGCCCGTCCGGGTCTTCCGGCCCGCCGGCGAAGGGCCGCTGCCCGTCCTCGTCTACTACTTCGGCGGCGGCTGGACGCTGGGCACCATCGACACCTGCGACGCCATCTGCCGGAGCCTCGCCAACGCCGCGGGGTGCCTCACCCTCGCCGTCGGCTACCGCCTCGCACCCGAGAACCCGTTCCCCGCCGCCGTCGAGGACTGCTACGCGGGCCTGCGCTGGGCGGCCGAGCAGGCCGGCGCGCGCTTCGGCGCCGACACCTCCCGCATCTGCGTCGGCGGCGACAGCGCGGGCGGCAACCTCGCCGCGGCCGTCACCCTGATGGCACGCGACCGGAACGGCCCGGAGCTGGCCGGACAACTCCTCGTCTACCCCAACACCGACCATCTCGCCGACACCGAGTCGCGCCGCACCCACACCGACCCGCTGCTCTTCAACGACAAGTCCGTGCGGTGGTACTGGGACAACTACCTGGCCCACCAGGCCGACGGCAGCGACCCGCTCGCCTCCCCGCTGCGCGCCGAGAGCCACAAGGGGCTGCCGCCCGCGCTGGTCATCACCGCCGAGTACGACCCGCTGCGCGACGAGGGCGAAATGTACGCGGAGCGCCTGCGGGAGAGCGGCGTCCCGGTGGAACTGACCCGCTACCCGGGGGTCATCCACGGCTTCTTCGCGATGGCCGGAACGCTCGACGCGGGCCGCCGGGCGGTCGGACAGGCCGCCGCCCATCTCCGTACGGTCTTCGCCGGGGGCGGCCCCGCGGGAACGAAGGGCTGACACGATGTCGCACACCACCGGCACCACCGAGGCCGGAACCACCCTCAGTGCCACGGCCCCCACCGGCCCTGCCGCCGGTGGGCACGCGCTGGAACTCGGGGATCTGCACGGCTCGCTCGGGGACCCGCTGCTCGACTCGATGAACTTCCTCAACGAGGTCGTCACGCGCTTCCCCGACGCGATCTCCTTCGCCCCCGGCAGGCCCGCCCAGGGCGGGTTCGAACCCGAGGACCTGGTCCGCCATCTGCGCGCCTACACCACGTATCTGGAGCGCGACCGGGGCCTGAGCGCCGAGCGGATCCGCACCCAGCTCTTCCAGTACGGCAGGACCAACGGCCTCATCCACGACCTCGTCGCACAGACCCTGGCCAACGACGAGGACATCCACGTCCCCGCGGAATCCGTGGTGCTGACCACCGGCTGCCAGGAGGCGATGCTGCTCACGCTGCGCGCCCTGTTCGCCGCGCCCGAGGACACCCTGCTGGTCAGCTCCCCCTGCTACGTCGGGGTGACCGGTGCCGCCCGGCTGCTCGACCTGCGGGTGCGGCCCGTCCCGGAAGGCGCGGCGGGCCCCGACCCGGAGGCCGTGCTCGCCGCGGTCAAGGAGACCCGGGCCGAGGGCGGACGGCCGCGCGCCCTCTATGTCGTACCGGACTTCGCCAACCCGTCCGGTGCCAGCATGGACCTGCCCGAGCGCCGCCGGCTGCTGGAGATCGCGGAGCAGGAGGATCTGCTCATCCTGGAGGACAACCCGTACGGGTTCTTCGTGCGCACCGGCGGCGCGCGGCCCACCCTGAAGTCGATGGACCGCGAGCGCCGGGTGCTCTACCTGGGTTCCTTCGCCAAGACCGCGCTACCGGGCGCCCGGGTCGGGTACGTGGTCGCGGACCAGGAGGTCGTCGGCCCCGGCGGCCGGCGCACCCTCCTCGCGGACGAACTGTCGAAGATCAAGAGCATGACGACGGTCAACACCTCGTCCATCAGCCAGGCCGTCATCGGCGGGATGCTCGTGGAGTCCGGCTGCCGGCTCCGCCAGGCCAACGAGCAGGCGATCGCCTTCTACCGCAAGAACCTGGACACCCTCCTCGACGCGCTGGACCGGCACTTCCCGAGCGCGGCCCGGGAGGCGGCGGACATCAGCTGGAACATGCCGGACGGCGGCTTCTTCCTCGTCGTGCGGGTGCCCTTCGACGCCGACGCCGCCGCCCTGGAGCAGTCGGCGCGCGACTTCGGTGTCCTGTGGACGCCGATGCGCGACTTCCACCTCGACGGCGGGGGCACCGGCCAGATCCGGCTCTCGTGCAGCGCGCTGGACCCGGCCGGCATCGAGGAGGGCGTGCGCAGACTGGCCGCCTTCGTCGCCTTCATCGGCCGACGCGGCCCGGCCCGCTGAGAGGGCCGGGCAGCCGGGGAGCGTGTCACCGGTGACATGCTCCCCGGCCACCGGATCACGCGGGTCCGGGCCCGTTCACAGCGCCGCGGGGGACGGTGTCGCGCTGCCCCGGCCGAAGTCGGGGGAGGTGTACGTCATCGCCGTCCGGAAGGGGCGCATCAGCAGGGGCGTCGGCGCGTACCGCATCAGGGTGTTGCGCAGCGCGATCGCCAGCGGGCGCTCCTCCTGCTCGTTCCTGCTGAGGGAGTACGAGTTGTCGACCAGCCACCTGGTGCGGTCGCGCCGCGCCGCCTCGTAGGCCCGCAGCCCGCTCACCGGGTCGGCCGCGGCCGCGCAGCTGTGCGCCAGGACCACGGCGTCCTCGATCGCCGTGCTGCCGCCCTGGGCGAGGGCGGTCAGCATGGGGTGGGCGGCGTCCCCCAGCAGGGTCACCGGACCCTCGCCCCAGCGCTCCAGGAACGGCCGGTCCTGCGCGGGGACGGCGTGGACCGCCTCCTCGGGCGTGGCCCGGATCACCTCGGTGACCACATCGGCCCAGCCGCCGAAGGTACGGGCGATGTCCTCCGTGGTGCCCTTCCAGTCACGGGCGCTCTCGGCGGACATGTTCCGCGTACCCCACCAGTAGGCGTGCCCGTGGCCGATGTCGTGCAGCCCGAAGCGCTGCCCCCGGCCCCAGTAGTGGCCGTTGAAGCCCGGGGTCAGCGTGGGGTGGTCGAACGGGGTGACGGCGAGCCAGCAGAGGTAGCCGGCCTCCCGCAGTTGCTCCGGTCCCGCGAGCTGCCGGCGGACGGCGGAGTGGATGCCGTCGGCGCCCACCAGCAGGTCGGCGCGGGTCTCCCCGCCGTCGGCGAAGCGGACCCGTACGCCGTCCTGTCCGATGTCGTAGCCCGTGGCGGCCGATCCGAGACGGATCGGGCAGTCCCCGGCCGCCTCCAGCAGGGCCGCCTGGAGCTCGCTGCGGGAGATGCACACGCTGGGGGCGCCCAGGCTCTCGGCGAGGTCCCGGTACGGCATCGTCTTGATCCGGCCGCCCGTGCTCGTCATCAGCTCGGCCGTCTCGATGACCCGGCCGCGCTCCTCCAGCCGCAGATCGATGCCGAGGGAGGCCAGCGCCGTCATGGAGTTGCTCATGACGGACAGCGCGGTGCCCGCCGGGCGCAGTTCGGTCGCCCGCTCGTGGACCTCGACGTCGAAGCCGACGCGGCGCAGGGTGACGGCGGCCGCGAGGCCACCGATCCCGGCGCCCACGACGACCGCCGTTCCGCGACGCTTGCCGTCCGTTCCGTTGCTCCTGGTCATGTCTCTCGTCACCGCTTCCCTCGGATTCCGTCTCCGGCGTTCGGCAGGGCTGCCGCCACCAGCTGGGTGATCTGCTCCGCCACGTACTTCACATACGGCTCCTCCACGATCTGCAGATGGTCGCCGGGGACGTCGATGACCTCGATGCGTCCGGTCGTCCTGGTCCGCCAGCCGTTCGTGGGGTCGCCGTGCAGGGATCCCGCCCCCTCGTGCAGGGGCTTGAGGACGTCCGGCAGGGCGCCCCGCGCGTGGAGGAGCGTCAGGTCCAGATCGGTGACCCCGCCCGGCTCGTCCATCAGCGCCTGGTAGTTCGCCTGGAAGACGGCGTAGAGGCGGCGGGCCGCGCCGTGCGGGTCGCCGGCCGGGAGGATCCCGTTCCGCCCGGCGACCTCGGCGATGCGCCGGAACACCTCGTCCTCGGAACCGACTTCCCGGGTCAGCTCCTCGACGGGGGTGTCGCTCCCGCTGTCCGCCCAGAGCAGCTCCCAGAAGAAGAAGTGGAACAGGGACGCGTCGCTCACGTCCCGGGGGGCGTCCGGGCTCAGCGCGACCGTGTCGAGGAGGACCGGGGGCAGCACCTCCTGGCCCGCCTCCCGCAGCAGCCGCGCCATCTCGAAGGCGACGAAGCCGCCGAACGACCAGCCGCCGATGACATAGGGCCCCTCGGGACGCACCCGCCGGACGGCCTCGACATACGCGCGGGCCATCTCGGGGATCGAGCGGTGCGGCGCGGTCCCCGGTACGAAGCCGGCCGCCTGGATCCCGTAGAAGGGCTGGTCGGCGGGGAGGTGCCGGGCCAGCGCCAGATAGCAGAGCACGTTGCCGCCCAGCGGGTGGACGAGGAAGACCGGCGGCCGCTCGCCGTCCCGCCGGAAGGGCACCAGCACATCCCCGGGGGCGGGCACCGCCGAGGAGCGCAGGAGTTCCGCGATGGCGGCGGCGGTGGGGGCCGCGACGAAGCCGGACAGCGGCAGCCGGACACCGAGGCGCTGTTCGACCAGGACGACGAGGCGCATGGCGGTGATCGAGGTGCCGCCCAGCTCGAAGAGGCTGTCGTGGACGCCCGGTTCGGGGATGTCCAGCAGTTCGGCGAACATCTCCACGAGGGCCCGCTCGCGCCCGTCGCGCGGCGGCCGGCCCGCCCGGGGTGCCGCCGCGGTCAGTTCGGCCGCCCGCAGCGCGGCGTCGTCCCGCTTGCCGCTGGGGGTGAGCGGCATCCGGGCCAGCCACTGGAAGTGGGAGGGGACCAGGTGTTCCGGCAGGGCCGCCCGCAGGTGGTCCTTCAGCTCCCCGAGGTCGGTCAGGTCCTCGTCGCCCACGAGGAACGCGGCGAGGAAGGCGTCCGTGCCGCGCCGCCGGTCCACCACCGCGACCTCGCGGACGCCGGAGCCCCACGCGGCGTGCCGGGCGACGGCGAGCTCCACCTCGGCGGGCTCGACACGGAAGCCGCGTATCTTGACCTGGTTGTCGGCCCGCCCGGCGTAGACGAGGTCGCCGCCCGGCAGGACGTAGCCGAGGTCGCCGGTCCGGTAGAGCCGCCGGCCGCCGTCGTCCCCCGGATACGGGACGAACCGCTCCGCCGTCAGCTCGGGCGCCCCGGTGTAACCGTCGGCCAGGCAGACGCCGCCGAGGTGGATCTCGCCCCGGACGCCGACCGGGACCGGCCGCATCCGGTCGTCCAGCACCTGGACCTCCGCGCCGTCGACGGGGGTGCCGATCGGCGGCAGCGGCGGGAAGGCGGCCGGGTCGCCGGTCATGGTGAAGCTGGTGACGACATGCGATTCGGTCGGGCCGTACTGGTTCTCCAGGACGACGCCCGGCAGCAGGGCGCAGAGCCGGCGGATCTCGTCGCTCACACGCAGTTGCTCGCCCGAGGAGATCACTGTCCGCAGCCGGCGGGGTACCGGGCCGAGCGCGCACGCGGCTTCGGCGAACTGCTGGAGGGCGACGTAGGGCAGGAAGATCCGCTCGACGCCGTGCCGGTCGAGGAGGCGCAGCAGCGCGGGCATGTCGCGGCGTTCGGACTCGGTGACGAGGACGAGGGTGCCGCCCGAGCAGAGCGTGGAGAAGAGCTCCTGGAACGAGACGTCGAAGCTGAGCGGCGCGTACGCCACGGTGGTGCCCCCGGCCGCCCCGCTGGGCCTGCGGTTCTGCCAGGCCACCAGGTTGCCGAGGGAGCGGTGGGGCATCACCACGCCCTTGGGCCGGCCCGTGGAGCCGGAGGTGAACAGGACGTACGCCGCGCTGTCGGGGTCGGGCCCGGGGAGGTCCGTACCGGTGGCGTCACGCGTGGCGTCGCCGTCCGTCCCGGTGGCCGGCGCGGCGAGGTCCGTTCCGGTGTCCGGCGCCGGGAGGTCCGTTCCGGTCGCGTCACGGGTGGCGCGGCCGTCCGTTCCGGCCGTACCGTGCTCGCCGTCCGGCAGGAGATCGTCCGCCAGGAGCAGGACGGACCGGTCACCGACCAGGTCCGCGTGGGCCCGGTGCGCGACGACCCGCACCGGCCGCGCCTGCTCCAGCATCGCGGCGATCCGCTCCGCCGGGTAGCCGGTGTCCAGGGGCACGCAGGCGGCGCCCGCCCTGGCGACCGCCAGGATCACCGCCACCGTCTCCGGGGCACGGTCCATGGCGATGCCGACCCGGGTGCCGGCCCCCGCGCCGGCGTCGGCCAGCCGCCGGGCGATCCGGTCCGCGGCCCGGTCGAGCTGCCGGTAGGTCCACCGCCGCGGGCCCTGGACGACGGCGACGGAGTCCGGGGTACGAGCGGCCTGCGCGGCGAAGAGCCGTACGACGTCCGGAGCCGCCCCCGCCACCGCGCCGGCCGGAGTCCCCGGGGTGGTCAGACCGCCCGCGGCGGCGAGGAAGCCGAGGTCCGCCGGGTCGTGCGGGTGGTCCAGGACGCGCGTGAGGATCGCGGTGTAGGCGCGGGCGACCAGTTCGGCCTGGTCGGCGGTGAAGGTACGGCCGTCCCCGTCGACGCGCAGCCAGAGACCGCCGTCCCCCGGGTCGGTGACGGCGTTGACGAGGAGCTGGAAGTTGGTCTCCTCGAAGGTGCGCACCGACCGCAGTTCCACGGCGCGGTGGCCGAGGACCGGCGCGAGGATATGGAAGTTGACGTAGTTGAACGCGGTTCCCACGCTCGGCCCGTGCGGGGAGTCCTCCTGGATGGCGCTGAGCGGGTAGCGGCGGTGCGGATGGCTGCGCCGCTCCTCCCGGTGGGCCTCGCGCACGGTGTCGAGCCAGGTGCCGGCGGCGTTGCCCATCCGGACCGGGATGGTGTTGATGAACAGACCGGCGGTGCGGTCCCCGTCGGCGCGCTCCGGACGGCCGTGCGTGAGCAGCCCCGTGGTCAGGTCGTGCTGCCCGGAGAACAGCCGCAGTGTCAGGCAGTGTGCCGCGAAGAGCACGGACTTCACCGGAACGGCGTGCGCGCGGGAGAAGGCACCGACCCGCTGTTCCAGCCCCGCGGGCAGGGTGGCCCGGTGGCTGACGGAGCCGGCCGGCCCGGTGACCGGTGCGGCGGGCCGGAAGCCGTCGAGGTGGACGCCCCGCGCGCCGTCCAGCCGCTCCTTCCAGTACCGCCGGTCGTCCTCGGACTCCAGCGCCGCGCGCTCGGCGAGGACGTGGTGCACCGGTGAGGGCGGCGGGTCGGCCGGGAGCGACGGCGTGTCCTCGCCCAGGGTGTGCAGATACTCCTCCAGCAGTTCCCGCAGCAGGCTCGCCACACTGCCGCCGTCGAGCAGCACATGGTGGAAGCTGAGCACCAGCTCCGTGGTGTGCTCGCGGACATGGACCCGGAAGTGGCAGAGCGGGGCGGTCGCGAAGTCGTAGCGGTGGTACCGCCGTTGCTCGATGTGCTCGTTCAGGACCGCGTCGGCCGCCGCCTCCTCGGTGCCCCGCTGGTCGACGACGGAGAGTCCGCCCGTCACCCGCCGGTGGACGATCTGGAGCGGTTCACCGTGGCCGCCGAGGTCGATGGAGGAACGCAGCGCGGGGTGGCGGGCGACGAGCCGGTCGAACGCCTGCCGGAAGGCCGGCTCCTGCCAGGGCAGCCGGAAGGAGTAGTGGAAGACGTCGTGGTAGACGGCGGACCCTTCGCCGGCCGCGCTGTGATAGATCAGCCCCAACTGGAGGCGGGTCAGCGGGAAAGCGTCCTCGACGTCGCCCGTCCGGAGCAGCCGGTCCCGCGATGCCTCCGGGACCAGCGCGAAGGGCGCCGGCTCCGGGGACTGCTCGCGCGGCCCGTCGGTGCAGCGGGCGGCCAGCGCCGCCACGGTCGGGTGCTGGACGAGGTCGTTCGGGGCGAAGTGGACACCGAGCCGGGCGGCCCGCGCCTGGATCCGGATGGTGAGGAGGGAGTCGCCGCCGAGCGCGTAGTAGTCGTCGTGGACGCCGATGTTCTCCTGCCCCAGCACCTCGGACCATACGGAGACGAGCGTCGCCTCGGTCTCGTCGCGCGGTGCGGCGGGCCGCTCCCCGGACCCGGCGTTCCCGGGCTCGGGCAGGGCGCGGCGGTCGGTCTTGCCGTTGGGGGAGAGCGGAATGCCGTCCACGCGCACCAGATACGCCGGGATCATGAACTCCGGCAGGGCGCGGGCGAGATGGGCGCGCAGCGCGCCGTCCTCGGCCGGCTCGTCCGCCACGTAGTAGCCGACGAGATGGGTCCCCCGGGCGGGCGTCACGCGGTCGACGACGACGGCGTCGCGCACACCGGGAGCGGTCGACAGACGGTGTGCCACCTCGCCCGTCTCGATCCGGTTACCGCGGATCTTCACCTGCCCGTCGATCCTGCCGAGGTACTCGACGGTGCCGTCGGCGAGCACCCGGGCGAGGTCCCCCGTGCGGTAGACGCGCCCGCCGGGGGCCGAGGGGTACGGGGTGAACTTCTCCCGGGTCAGCTCCGGGCGGCCGAGATAGCCGCGGGCGACACCGGCCCCCGCGACGCACAGCTCGCCGGGCGCCCCGAACGGCTGCGGCTCGTCGTGGTGTTCCCCGAGCACGTACAGCTCGGTGTTGTCGATCGGCCTGCCGATGGGCACCCGCCGGACGGGGAGCGCCGGGTCCGCCGGGCACTCGTAGCAGGAGACGTCGACGGTCGCCTCGGTCGGCCCGTAGAGGTTCACCAGCTTCGGGGCGGGCCCGTCGCCGCCCGCCGGGTGGAAGATCCGGTTGAACTGGTCGACACGGGACGGGGGCAGCGCCTCGCCGCTGCAGAAGACGTACCGCAGCGAGCGCACGTCCGCGCGCAGCTCCGGTGACTCCTCCAGCAGGTCGAGGAAGGGGCCGAACATCGACGGCACGAAGTGGGTGACGGTCACCCGCCGTTCGGCGATGGTGCGCGCCAGCGCCCGCGGGTCCCGCTCGGCGCCGGCCGGGGCGAGCGCGACCGCGGCCCCTTCGACGGCCCACCAGAACAGCTCCCACACCGAGACGTCGAACGAGATCGGGGTCTTCTGCAGGATCACGTCGTCCGCGCCGATCGGGTAGGCGCGCTGCATCCAGGCCAGGCGGTTGACGACGGAGTGGTGCTCGACCATGACGCCCTTGGGCCGGCCGGTGGAGCCCGAGGTGTAGATGACATAGGCGAGATCACGCGAGGTGGCGGTAGGTCCGGGCGGTGCGGC
Source organism: Streptomyces sp. NPDC059255 (assembly GCF_042752355.1). Classification (NCBI taxonomy): domain Bacteria; kingdom Bacillati; phylum Actinomycetota; class Actinomycetes; order Kitasatosporales; family Streptomycetaceae; genus Streptomyces; species Streptomyces sp. NPDC059255. The sequence goes on along the minus strand of NZ_JBHYZP010000012.1, from coordinate 87,824 downwards.
CGGGGCTTCCGGTGGTCCGGGCGGGGCGTCCGGGGCGGTCGGCAGATCGCCGACGCGCAGCACCACGGCCCCGCCCGCCGCCGCGGCGGCTGCCTCGCCGCCCGGACCGGGGCCCACCAGGACGGCCTTGGCGCCGCTGTCCGCCAGGACGAACGTGATCCGCTCGGCCGGGTAGCCGGGATCGACCGGTACATAGGCGCCGCCGGACTTGAGCACGCCCAGCACGGCCGTGACCATCAGCGGACCGCGCTCCAGCAGGACGGCGACCCGGTCGCCGGGGCGGATCCCGGCCGCGCGCAGGGCGCCCGCGACCTCGTCGGCCGCCGCGTCGAGTGCGCCGAAGGTCAGCGGAGCGCCGCTGTCCCCGCCTGCGGGCAGCACCGCGATCCGGCCGGGGTCGCGCGCGGCCCGCTCCTCGAACAGGCCGTGCAGGGTGCGCCCGTCGGCGTACGGCACCACGGGACCGCGCGCGGCGCTCGCCAGGCTCCGGCGCTCGGCCGCCCCCAGCATGGGCAGCTCCCCGACCGGCCGGTCGGGCTCCTCGACCGCGCCCCGGATCAGGGCGGCCACATGGCCGGCCAGCGCCTCGACGGGAAAGTCCTCGTCGAAGACGTCGCGCCCGTAGGTGAGGGTGATCCGCACGTCGTCGGTGCCCCGGGTGTGCAGCACATGGACCGCCAGGGCGTCCTGCGCGTGCGCGGGGGCGGACCCCTTCGTCTCCCGGGTGAGACCGGCGACGGCGTGACCGGGGGGCATCGGCAGGTACGACAGCGTGACGTCGAACAGCTGCGGCGCGGCCCCGCTGCCGCGCGGCAGCGTCCGGAGCAGGTCGCCGAGGGCCAGACGCTCGTGGCCGCGCAGTTCCTCGCTGCCGCTCTCGACGGCCGCGCCGATCTCGCGCGGGGTCGCCGTGGCGGGTGTCCGCACCCGCAGGGGGAGGTTGTTGGCGAAGTGCCCGACGGTCGCCAGCTCCTCGCCGCCGCGGCGGTTGAGCAGGGGGATGCCGAGAACCACCTCCGGGGTGCGGTGGATCCGGCCGAGATACGTCGCGAACGCCGCGGCCACCACGGGGAACACCAGCCGCTGCTGCTCGCGGAGGCCACGGACGAGAGCCCGGTCGACGGTGAACGCGTGCCGCCCGGTCGGCCGGTCGGCCCGCGCGGTGGCGCGGGTGAACAGGGCGGGCTCCGTACCGCTGTGCGCCCGGCGGTGGAAGTCCTGGTCCCGCCGGAAATCCGGCGAGGCGGTGTAGCGGGCCTCCTCGGCGAGGAAGTCCACGTACGAGGGTACGGGCCCGTCCAGCGGGGCGGCGCCCGCCTTCACCCGCTCGTACTCCTCGAAGACCCGCTCGGTGAAGAGGAAGATGCCGTAGCCGTCGGTGATGATGTGGTGGGCTTTGACGACCAGGTGTACGGCGCCGGGCCCCTCCCGGAGCAGGGTGAGTTCGAACATCCGGCCGCGGCGCAGCGGGAAGGGGCGGGCCAGCGACCGCTCGACCCAGGCGGCGCATGCGGCGCGCGGGTCGGGCTCGTCGCCGAGGTCGACGAGGCCGACGAGGGCGTTGTCCGGGGCGGAGCCGACTTCGGGGTCCCGCCACTGGTGGGGGACCTCGTCCCGCGCGTCGAAGAAGAGCGACAATGCGTCGTGGCGCCGCGCCGCCCGGGCCAGGCAGGCCCGCAGGGCGGGAACGTCCACGCGTCCCGTGAGGCGTTCGTGCACGACACAGTTGAACTGCGGATGACTCTCGTCGATGGCGCTCGCGGCCCAGATGTCCCGCTGGTAGGCGGTCAGCGGCAGGTGCTGGGGATCGGACATGTCTCCTCCTCGGACAACGAGCCGGTGCTGTCGGCCGACAGCCGGGCGGTGCGGGGACGGCCGGGAGTGCCCCTCGGCCGGGAGTGCCTTCAGGCCGGAGTGCCCCTGGGCCGGGGGCGCCCCTCGGCCGATCCGGTGGGCGGTCCGGCCGAGGGGGCGGACTCCGGATCGGCCGAGGACGGACTCCGGCCGAGGGGCGGACTCCGTTCAGTCCGTGGCCGGGGGAGCGGCCACCAGGTCCTCGACCAGTGCCCCGGACAGGGCCCGTACGGTGCCGTGGGTCCACAGCAGGGTCGGGGAGAGCGCGGTGCCGAACGCGGCCTCCAGCCGGTTGCGCAGCTCCAGGCTCATCAGGGAGTCGAGGCCGAGCGTCTTGAACGGCGTCTCCAGGCCGACGCGTTCCGGAGGGAGCCGCAGCACCCGTCCGGCCAGTTCGCGCACCGCGGCCTCACCGATGCCCGCCCGGGCGTCCGGGGGCGCGGTGAGGAGCCGGTCGCGCAGCCCGTCGCCCGGCCGGGCGACCGCGCCGCCGTCGGCCGCCGCGCGCAGCAGCTCCCAGCTCGGCAGCGCGGCGGTGTCGGGGTAGGTCTCGAACCACTGCCGCGGATCGAGGGGTACGTAACCGACGACCGGCTCGTCGTGTTCCAGCATCCGGAGCAGCGCCGGCCAGGCCTCGTGCGCCGGGAAGCCGCCCATGCCCCGTTCCGTCAGCCGGGCGCCGCGCCGCTCGTCCGCGGCCGCCAGCCCGATGTCTTCGAACGGCCCCCACTGCACGCTCAGGGCGGGCAGGCCCCGGGCGCGGCGGTGCTCGGCGAGGGCGTCGAGGTGGGCGTTGGCGGCGGCGTACGCGGCCTGCCCGGCGTTGCCCACCAGCGCGGCGGCGGAGGAGAACAGCACGAACAGGTCGAGCGGGTCGTCCGCGGTCCCCGCGTCGAGGTTGCGGGCGCCCACGGCCTTGGGGGCCAGGACGGCGGCGGCCGACGCCGGGGTCATGGTGTCGATCGTGGCGTCGGCGAGGACGCCCGCCGCGTGGAAGACGCCCCGCAGCGGCGGCAGTTCCTCCCGTACCCGGCGCAGCGCCTCGCCCAGCGCCCGCTCGTCGGCGACGTCGCACCGTAGGGTCTCGACCCGGGTGCCGGCCGTCCGCAGCGCCGTGAGGCGCCGCTCGGCGTCGGCGGTGGGGGCCGACCGGCCCAGGAGGGCGAGCGCGCCGGCGCCCCGGGCGGCCAGGAACTCCGCGAGGGAGAGGCCGAGCGCGCCGAGGCCGCCGGTGACGAGATAGGTGGCGTCGGCCCGGAAGCGGCCGTCGGGCAGCGGTACGGGCGCCACCGCCGGGACGCTCCCCGGGTCGGTCAGGACGAACTTGCCGATGTGGTCGCCGTGCGACATCTCGCGCAGCGCGGTCGCCGCCTCGGCGAAGGGGAGGACGCGCAGCGGCAGCGGGGTCAGCCTGCCCTCGGTGACGTGCTCCCAGACCTCGGCGAGGATCCGGGCGAACCGCCGCGGCCTGCGCTCCATCAGCCCGGCCAGGTCCACGGCGGCGAAGCTGACGCCCTTGCGGAAGGCGTCCAGGGAGATCCGGTGGCCGCCGTGGATGTCCTTCTTGCCCAGTTCGACGAAGCGCCCGTCCTCGGCGAGCACATCGAGACCGGCCCCGATGGCCGCCCCGGTCAGCGAGTTGAGGACGACGTCCACGCCGCGTCCGCCGGTCGCCGCGCGGACCGCCGGCGCCCAGCCGGGATCCCGTGAGTCGAACACGTCGGTGACGCCGAGGCCGCTGAGGTACCGGCGCTTGGCCTCGCTCCCCGCGGTGGCGACGACCCGGGCGCCGAGGAGCCGGGCGACCTGGACGGCGGCGAGCCCGACGCCTCCGGCGGCCGAGTGGATCAGGACGGTCTCGTCCCGCTCCAGGCGGCCGAGTTCGGCGAGCCCGTACCAGGCGGTGGCCATCGCGAGCGGCAGCGCGGCGGCCTCCGGGTCGCCGAGCCCGTCCGGGACCGGGCGGGCATGGTCGGCTCGTACGGTCACCCGGTCGGCGAGGGAGCCGAACGCACAGGCCACCACGTGGTCCCCGGGGCGGTACCCGGTCACGTCCGGGCCGACGGAGACGACCCGGCCCGCGCACTCCCCGCCGAGGAGCCGGGCGCTGCCCGTGGGGTCGGGGTAGGTGCCGAGCGCCTTCATCACGTCGATGAAGTTGAGCGCGGCGGCGCCGACCTCGATCCCGATCTCACCGGGGCCGGGCGGCCGTCCGGCCAGCGGTACGCACTCCACGCCCTCCCAGAGGCCGGGGCGCACGGCGGCCACCCGGAACGGCTGGCGCACCGCGCGCAGCGGCGGGCGCGGGGTGTCCGGCTCCCCGAAGCCGCCGGTGCGGGTGAGCCGGGCGGCCAGCCGGGTCCGCCCGCGCAGGGCGATCTGGTCCTCGCGGTCCGCGCCGAGGATCTCCGCGGCGCACGCGCCGGCCCAGCCGTCGTCGGCCGGGTCCACATCGACGGCGCGCGGCTCCAGTTCCCCGTGTTCGCGCCGCAGCACCCGTGCGTAGCCCCAGTAGAGGGCGGCCCCCGGGTCGGGGCGGTCCCCGGCGGTGGCCGCCTGGCCCGTGGCCGTGACCACGGTCAGCCGGGGTGCGGCTGCGAGGGCGGCGCAGGCGCGGACGGTGTCGGTGAGCGCGTCCAGTCCCCGCTGCTGGGCGGCGAGGCCCGCGTCCGCCGCGGGCGCCGCGAAGACGACACCCGCCGCCCCGGTCACGCCGCCGAGCGCGCCCCGTTCCTCGGCCCCGGTCACCCGGATCACCTCGGCGCCCTCGGCCGCCAGCGCGGCGGCGAGCGGTTCCGCGAGGCCGCCCGGGGCTCCGCAGACCAGCCACGGTCCGGCGGGCACCGCGGCGCCGGACCGGGGCGCCGCGGCGGCCTCGATCCACCGGAGGCGGTGCAGCCGCGCCGCGTCCGTGCCGGCCGTGCCCGTGCCGGAGCCGGCCAGTTCCGCCAGCCGCAGCCCCTCCATGGCCAGCACCGGGCGGCGCTCACCGTCGAAGACCCGTACGTCCACGGTGCCGTCCCGGTGCCGGACGGCATGGGACCACACCCGGGTGACCGGCGGCCCGGCGGGGCGCTCCGCCACCCGGACGGCACGGATCGAGGTGGGCACCAGGGCCGTGCCCGCCGCGTCCCCTTCGAACAGCGCGAGCGAGACCTGGAGCGCGCCGTCCCACAGCGCCGGATGGAGCAGATACGGCCGCGCGCCCGCCCGCAGCGGCGCGGCGAGCTCCGCCTCGCCCACCGCCTCGTCCCCGTCCGGCCCCCGGTACAGGGCGCGTACGCAGTGGAAGGCGGGCCCGTAGTCGAGCCCCCGCGCGCCGCACGCCTCGTAGAACGGGCCGGCATCCGTGACCGGCGCCGTCTCCAGCCACCCGGGGAGGCCGGGTACGGGCGCGGTGTCGTCCCGGTAGTCGGCGCGGGCCGTGGCGTGCCCGGTCCAGGAGGTGCCGCCCTCCGGCAGCGACAGCAGCCGGAAGCTGCCGCCCTCGGCGATGTCGTCACGCCACTCGACGGCCAGGTGCCCGGGGCCCTCGCCGAAGGCGACGGCCGCGCTCAGCGTGATGTCGCGAAGCGCGCGCGGCGCCGAACCGGTGCGGGCGCGCGCGGTGTTCACGGCCAGCGCCAGGGTCGCGGCACCCGGCAGGACGGCCGTGTCGTGGACCCGGTGGTCGGTGAGCCACGGCAGGTCGGCGACCGCGAGTTCCATCGGCCCGTGCCAGACGTCCCGTTCGCCGGGGGAGGGGGTGAGGTGGACGTCGAGCCCGCGGGCCGCCCCGGAGCGCGGCGCCGCGCCGCCGTCCGGGAGCCAGTGGCGCTCGGGCCGCATCGGGTGCGCCGGCAGCGGGACCGGACGGCACCGGGGCAGGCCGCCGAAGGGTTCGAGCCCCGCGGCGTAGCCGCGCGCGAGCGCGCGGGCGAACGCGCCGGGGCCGCCCTCGCCCCGGCGCAGTGTGGTCAACGCCGCCGCGGACGCCCCGTGTTCGGCGATCAGTTGCTCGACGGCCGGGGTCAGGACCGGATGCGGACTGATCTCCACGACATGGCTGACATCGTTGTCCAGGGAGAGGGTCAGGGAGTCCGCGAAGAGCACCGTGCCGCAGAGGTTGTCCGCCCAGTAGGCCGCGTCCATCCGGACGCCGTCCAGCGGCTCGCCGTACACCGTGGAGAGCAGTTCGACGCTCCCCGGCCGGGGGACGGCCGGCGCGAGTCCGGCCAGCAACTCGTCGCGCAGCTCGGCCATCTGGGGGCTGTGCGAGGCGTAGTCGACGTTGACGAGCCGGCAGTACGTGCCGTCCGCGTCCAGCGACTCCTTGAGCGCGAGGACGGCGTCGGTGTCCCCGGACAGGACGCACGAGGTCGGTCCGTTGTGCGCGGCCAGCGCGACCCGGCCCCCGGAGGGGCGGACCGCCGCCAGGGCCGCCGCGCGGTCGAGGTCCACGGCGAGCATCAGCCCGCGTCCGCAGGTCCGGCGGACGACCGCGCTGCGCCGTGCCACCACGAGCGCGGCGTCCTCGTACGAGAGGATCCCGGCGAGCGTGGCGGCGGCGATCTCGCCCTGGCTGTGGCCGATGACCACATCGGGTTCGACACCGGAGGCCCGCCACAGTTCGGCGAGCCCCAGGGACATCGCCCACAGCACGGGCTGGAGGGTGTCGACCCGCTCCAGCCACCCGTCGCCGGACTTCCCCGCGAAGACGTCCAGCGGATCCCAGGTCAGGTGCGGACGCAGCGCCTCGGCGCAGCGCCCCACGACCTCGGCGAACAGCGGGCTCTCCCGGAACAGTTCCTGTCCCATGCCGCTCCACTGGGAGCCCTGCCCGGGGAAGACGAACGCGGTGCGCCCGCGGGCCACCGCCCGTCCCGTCACCACCGCGGGGTGTCCGTCGTCCTCGGGCCGCTCGGACACGGCGGTGAGCGCGGCCGACAGGTCGCCGGGCGTGGTGGCCAGCAGCGCCGCCCGCACCGGGAGATGGCCGCGGCGCCAGGCGAGCGTCCCGGCCAGCTCGGCGACGGCCGCCTCGGTCCCGGGCACCCGCTCCTGGAACTGCGCGGCCCGCTCGGCGAGTACGGAGGGATCCTGGGCCGACAGCGGTACGAAGGCGGGCAGTCCGGTGGGCGGGCGGCCGGACCGGCTCTCCGACAGGGCCGCGGCCGGCGCCGCGCCGGCGTTCGGCCGGAGAGCCGCGTCGGCGCCCGGACCGCCGTCCGCCCCGTCGGGCGGGGCGGCCACGACCACATGGGCGTTGGTGCCGCCCCAGCCGAAGGAGCTGACCCCGAGCCGGACCGGTCCGGTCCGCGGCAGTTCGAGCGGCTCGCGGAGGACCCGTACGTTCAGGTCGTCGAAGGGGATGTCCGGGTTGAGCACCTCGGCGTGGAGGCTCGGCGGGACGACCCGGTGCCGCAGCGCGAGGAGGACCTTGAACAGTCCGCCCATGCCCGCGGCGGCCTCCAGATGCCCGATGTTCGTCTTGACCGAGCCGATCGGCAGGGGGCCGCCCCGACGGTGCCTGGCCACGGCCCGGCCGATCGCGGCGGCCTCCGCGGGATCGCCGCGTCTCGTGCCCGTCCCGTGGGCCTCGATATAGGCGACGGAGTCGGCGTCCACGGCGCCGGGACCGGCCCCGTAGACGTCGCCGAGCAGCTCCTCCTGGGCGCGCGGGTCGGGCGTGACGAGGCTGTCGCCCCCGCCGTCGTTGTTCACCGCCGTCCGCAGGATGACGCCGTGGATCCGGTCCCCGTCCGCCAGCGCGCGCTCCACGGTCTTGAGGCAGAGGGCGGCCACGCCCTCGCCCCGGACGAATCCGTCGGCGGAGGCGGCGAAGGCGGCGCAGCGGCCGGCGGGGGAGAGGCCGCCGAAGTGGGTGAGGCCGACGGAGACGTCCGGGGTCAGGATCAGGTTGGCCGCGCCGACGATCGCGGTGCCGATCTCGCCCTGCCGCAGCGCCTGCGCGGCCAGGTGCAGGGCGACGAGCGAGGAGGAGCAGCCGGATTCGACCGTGAGACTCGGGCCGCGCAGCCGCAGGAGGTAGCTGATCCGGGCGGCGAGCACGTCCAGGGCGCCGCCGACGATGCTGTGCTGGGTGGGCGGGGTGCCGCGCTCCTTGCGGAGGATCTCGTAGTCGTGCCACGACGCCCCGATGTAGACCCCGGTCCTGGAGCCTTCGAGATCGGCGGGGCGCAGCCCCGCGTCCTCCACGGCGCGCCAGGCCGCTTCCAGGAGCAATCGCTGCTGGGGGTCGATGTCGGCGGCCTCCCGGGGGGAGATCCCGAAGAAGCCGGCGTCGAACCGGTCGACCCCGTCGAGGAAACCGCCGACGGCCTGCACGTCCTTGGCGGGGTCGAGCTGACGTTCGGCGTCCCAGCGGTCCGGGGGGACGGGGCGGATGGCCTCCCCGCGTTCCATCATGAGCGTCCAGAGGCTTTCGGCGTCGGGCGCGCCGGGGAACCGGCCCGCCATGCCGACGACGGCGAGGGAGTTCGCGTGATCGTCCATGGGTGATCGCATCCTTTGCCTACTGCCGTTCCGGTGCCTGTCGGCGCCCCGGAGGGGGAAATATGCGGAGGAGCTGGTGCGGGGCGCCACGGCATCGTGGGCCCGCGCGGGGAAGGGCGTGTCAGGCTCCGACGGCGTGGACGCCGCCGTCCACGTGGACGATCTCGCCGGTGGTACGCGGGAACCAGTCCGACAGCAGCGCCACCACACCGCGGGCGGCCGGCTCCGGATCGGAGAGGTCCCAGCCGAGGGGCGCGCGATCGGTCCAGACGTCGTGGAACGTCTCGAAGCCGGGGATCGAGCGGGCGGCCATGGTCTTGACCGGCCCCGCCGCGACGAGGTTGCACCGGATGCCGGAGGAGCCGAGGTCCCGCGCCAGGTACCGGGAGGTGGACTCCAGCGCCGCCTTGGCCACCCCCATCCAGTCGTACGAGGGCCAGGCGACCGTCGCGTCGAAGTCCAGCCCCACGACCGAGCCGCCGTGCTTCTCCATGAGCGGCAGGCAGGCCATGGTCAGCGACTTCAGGGAGTACGCCGAGACCTGCACGGCGGTGGCGACCGACTCCCAGCGGGTGTCCAGGAAGCCGCCGCCGAGCGCGTCGCCCGGCGCGAACGCGATGGAGTGGACGACCCCGTCCAGCCGGGCGTCCTCGCCCAGGTGTTCGCGGATCCGGTCCGCCAGCCCGTCCAGATGCCGCTGGTCGGTGACGTCCAGTTCGATGACGGGGGCGGGTTTCGGCAGCCGGCCCGCGATCCGCTCGACCAGACTCAGCCGTCCGTAGCCGGTGAGGACGACCCGGGCGCCCTCGTTCTGGGCCAGCCTGGCGGCGTGGAAGGCTATCGAGGAGTCCATCAGGACGCCGGTGATCAGAATGTTCTTGCCGGCCAGCAGTCCGCTCATCGGATCGTCTCCTGCGACTGCTCGCCGGCCGCCGGCGCGGTGCCGGGGGCCTCCTCCCGGCGTCCCTCGTCCACGAAGTCCAGAATGGTGCGCACCACGCCGGGGTCGCCCAGGATGCGGCGGTGCCCGAGTCCCTCGGTGACGGTCAGCCGTGCCCGGTCGCCGTAGGCGTCGGCGACCCGGCGGGCGTGGGCGACCCCGACCATCTCGTCGGCCTCGTCGTGCAGCAGCAGGATCGGCACCTGGATGTCCTCCGGCCGGTCCAGCACGGAGAAGCGGGTCCAGATGTCCGGCTCCCCGGGGAAGAGGTCCCGTTCGATCCGGCCCCGCAGCGCGGCCTTGAGCGGTGCGCGCAGTCCGAGCTGGGCGCAGAACTCGTCGACCAGGTAGTCGAAGTCGGGGACCCCGCTCAGCGCGGCGATCCGTCCCGTCCGTACCTGTGTGCGCAGCGTGAGGAAGGTCGCCAGGACACCGAGCGAGTGGGCCACCACCGCTTCGAAGTCCCCGTACTCACGGTGGAGTTCGCTGATGATGGCGCGGTACTCCACGATCGTGGTGCTGCGCCCGGTGGCCTCGCCGTGGCCCGGTGTGTCGAAGGTGATGACGCTGTATCCGCGGTCGAGCAGCCCGGGGACGAAGTCCGCGAACCGGGAGCCGCGCGACTGCCATCCGTGGACGCACAGCACCGGACGCTCCCCGGTGCCCCAGCGGTAGGTCACCGCTGTCTTGCCGTTGATCTCCACCTGTCCGGTCGTCGCCGTCTCCATCAGCCGCCGGTCGGCCGGACGCGCCTTGCCCCGCGCGAGCGGCAGCCGGAAGAGCGTGAAGGCCCCCGCGCCCGCCAGCCGTCCGGAGACGCGGGAGAGGGTGTTGAGGACGGTGCCGGCTACTGCCGCGGTGGGATCCATGCCCGGTCTCCTCCGTAGGCCACTAAGGAGGCAAAATGCTAGCACGAACGACCGTGCTCTTATATGGTGAAGCCGCGCCCTCGAAGTCCGGACACGCTCCGGCGGTCCGCCGAGCGCACCCTCTCCGGCCGGGCGCACCGCCCCGACCGGCCGTCACCCGGCCGCGCGCCGACCACCACCCGGCCGGCCCGGGTCCCTTCCGGTCCACCGGGAGGACCGGCATCGCACCGGCCACCCCACCGCCCTGATGGAGGACACATGGCACCGAACACACCGGGACTCGCCGCGCTTCCCCTCAAGGCGGGGCCGAACCAGCGGTTCAAGGACGAGCTGGACCGGATCATCGAGGAACAGCTCTTCCCGGACGAGCCGTCCGACGGCCCGGTCCCGCCCGGCGGGCCCGAGGCCGCCCGGCAGACCCGTACCCCCCGCTGAAAGGACACACCGTGGACACGACCGACATCGTCGCCCTCGACCGGAGCGCCGTGCTGGAGACGGTCCGGATCATCGACCTGGCCGCGCCCGGGGACTGGGACAGACCCACGCCCTGCGCGGACTGGACGCTGCGTCAACTGGTCGAGCACATGGCCGGGCAGCACCACGGATTCGCCGCGGCGGCGGGCGGGGGCGGCGGGGACCTCTCCGTGTGGAAGGAACTCCCGCTCGGTGACGACCCACGGGCCGGCTACCGGGCGGCGGAGCGGGCGCTCGACGCCTTCGCCGGACCCGGGATCACCGAGGCACCGTTCCTGCTGCCGGAGATCAGGCCCCAGGGGGCCTTCCCCGGCAAACTCGCCATCGGTTTCCACTTCCTGGACCACGTCGTGCACGGCTGGGACCTGGCGGCGGCCCTCGGTGTGCCGCTCACCCTGCCCGAGGACGTGGTGCGGGCCGCACTGCCTCTGGCCCGGCTGGTGCCCGACGACGAACGGCGGCGCGCGCCCGGGGCGCAGTTCCTGCCCGCCCGGACGCCGTCCGGACAGGCCGGGCCGCTGGAACACGTACTGACGGCGCTCGGCCGGCACCCCGACTGGACCCCGGTCCACCGGGACGCGACCCCTGCCGGCGAGGCCGATCGCCACCTACCGGAGGACACCCATGTTCGCTGAGCTCAGAACCCATGTCGCCCGACGCCTCGGGCTGCCCGAGGACGAGGTGTTCGGCGCGGACCGCCCGCTCTCCGCCGTCCTGGCCGCCTCCCCGACGGCCATCAACTCCATCGATCTCCTGGACGCCTTCGCGGGTGCCCTCGCCGACGCCGGACTCGGCGACGACGACGCGGAACTGCCCACGATGACCCTCAACCACACCGCGGACGAGGTCCTCGCGGTGCTCGGAGCGCAGCTCACCGCCGCCGAGCCCTCCTGACCCCACACAGGCCCTAGGCAACCGCACCACCGGATCCGTCGCGACAGCCACGCACCGCACCCTCCGACCGGAAGGCCGCAACCATGCTGATCATGACCGATATCGTCCAGGAGCTGAAGGCGGGGGCGACCATCACCGACGTCCTCCGCTCCCAGCAGAGCTACCACGAGCAGCGCCGCTGGGGCACCGACGCCCTCTTCGACGGACGTCGCCTCAGCCGGCCCTCCGCCGCCGACCGGGCCGCCCTCTGGCACGCCGCCCGCGCCGAACTCACCACCCAGCCCGCCGGCATCAGGCTCGCCGTCGACGGCGTCAAACTCGCCAACGAGATACGGGAGTCCAACCCGCTCGGCTCCGACGTCCTGCACATCGCCGCCGCCTGGTCCGCCCGCTACTGGCTGGAGGAGGAGGCCCACCACGAGATCGCCTTCGGCCGCCTCATGGAGATGGCCGGCATCGACCCCATCGAGGAGACCGAGGTGGTCGAGTGCCGCGGCGAACTGCCGCGCGACAACTACGCCCGGGTCTGCGTCCTCCAGGCGTGTGTGGAGATCGAGGCGTGTGTCTCCTACGGCTGGGCCGCCCGCGGCACCGAGGACGAACTGGTCCACGACGTCTTCCACACCGTGATGAAGGACGAGGTGCAGCACCGCCAGTACTTCGCCTCCTTCGCCAAGGCCCTGGTGGAGACCGGCGTCTACCCGGTCAAGGACGTGCTGTCGATGGCGTACAGCTGGGTGCGTCCGGACGGCGGCGAGACCTTCGGCTCCGCCCGCGAGGCCCAGACGGAGCGTCAGGGACATGTGAACTGGTGGGAGCGGGTCCGCACCGGCGACGAGGAGTACGGGCTCGCGGACGACTCGCTCCACGAGGGCCCCATCCACGCCAAGAAGCTGTCCAGCGTCTTCGCCCTCGTCCGCGAGGCGACCGGAATCCAGGCGGAGTCCTACGATGACCTCAAGCGCGCCTACTTCGCCAGCCTCCGCACCAACGATGTCGACCGGATTCGATCTGCAGTCCGTGCCGGAGCTGCGCGCGAAACGGCATCTGCTCACTAGCCGGGCCGTCTTCACCGCCGGCGAACTCGCCCACTGCCGCTCCCGCCCCGACCCCGCGGCCTCGCTGACCGGACTGTTCTCCGCGAAGGAGGCCTGCGTCAAGGCGCTGAGCACACTCGGCGGAGCACCGCCGTACACCTTTCCCGAGATCGAGATCACCCACGGGCCGGCCGGGCAGCCCCGGCTGCGCCCGCACGGGCGGCTGGCCGGCTGGTGGGCGGAGCGCCGGCTGGCCGCCGAGATCTCGATCAGCCACACGGGAGACCTGGCGGGATCCGTCGCCGTACTGCTGGAAGACAGGGGAACGGGAATGGGAGACAACACCACCACACTGCCACCACCGGCGCCGGCCCCGACGCCGGCGGACGAGTGGGACGTGACGGAACACCGTGGTGAGATCGAGCTGCGCCCGAACGACTTCGACTGGGCCGGACACCTCAACAACAGCGTCCATCCGCAGTTGCTGGAGACCGGACGCTGGCAGTGGGCGCTCGCCAACGACGTGGACCTGCGGGACAGCGAGCTGGTGGCCGTCGTGCTCCAACTGCACCTGGACTACGTCAAATCGGTGGAGTGGAACCCGGTCGGGAAGGTCGCCGTACGGACCTCGCTCGCCGAACGGTCCGCGTACAGCTTCACCCTCGCGCAGGACATCGAGGAACTCGACGGCACCGTCGTGGCCAGGGGACGGGTCCGCCTCGGCCTCGTCGAACGGGGCACCCAGCGGATTCACCGCGCCGACCTGGCCGCGCTGCGCCGGACCCCGGGACGGGCCGGCTGATGGCGGCCGGCACACTCCCCGAGGCCATCGCGAGCCAGGCGTACCGGCAGGACGCCACGGTCACCTTCGGCACCTCGCCCCGGCGGGACACACTGCACTACCCCCTGCTGGCCGAGCGGATCGCCGCCGCGGCCGGCGGCTTCGCCGCCCAGGGGGTCCGGCCGGGCGACCGGGTCCTGCTGCGGATCAGCAGTTCCCGGGACGGGGTGCTCGCGCTGCTCGGGCTGATGCACCTGGGGGCCGTGCCGGTCTCGGTCAAGCCCCGGGTGCCCGGCACGATCACCGGCCAGTACACCGCCCTCGTCGCGCGGCAGCAGGGCGCCCGGCACGCGTACCGCATCAGCGGCCCGGGGCTGCGGGAGATCACACTGATCGAGGACGCGCGGCCGGTGCGGGAGCCGGCCGAGGCGGACCCGGAGGACATCGCCTTCGTCCAGTACTCCAGCGGATCCACCGGGATGCCCCGGCCCATCCCGCTCAGCCACCGGGCCCTCGTCGGCAACACCGAGGCCATCCGCGCCGTCGCCGGCATGCGGCCGGGCCACTCCGGCCTGATCGCCCTGCCGCTCCATCACGACATGGGCCTGGTCGGGCTGCTCAGCGGACTCGCCGGAGCCCTGAACGTCGTGGTGGAGGAGCCCGGTACGTTCCTGCGCCGGCCCATGGCGGCGCTGCGGCTGCTCCGGGACGCCCCCGCCGTGCACAGCGCGCTCCCCGACTTCATGCTGCGCTACCTCGCGGCCAGGATCGGGGAGGCCGCGCGGGCGGACGGGCCGGACCCCGGCCTGCTGCGGCGGTGGCACACCGTGTTCAGCGGGGCCGAGCCGATCCGCCCGGACTCGGTGCGCGACTTCCTGGCCGCGACCGGCCCCTGGGGGTTCCCGCCGTCCGCGCTGGTGTTCTGCTACGGACTCGCGGAGGCCGGGCTGATGGCCACCTCCCACCGGTACACCGACGAGGCCCCGAACTTCGCCGAGGAGCCCGGCACCGGCGCCGCCCCGGGCGCCGCCTGCCTCGGCCCCCCGGTCCCCGGGCTCGACCTGGAGATCGTCGACGAGCACGGGGAACGCCGCCCGGAGGGCGAACTCGGCACCGTACGGCTGCGCGGACGCACCCTCTTCAACGGTTACGACGGGGCCACCGATCACCGCGTCCAGTGGTTCGACACCGGTGATCTGGGCCGGCTGCGGGCCGGCCGGCTCTATCTGCACGGGCGCAGGGGCGACCGCGTCTCCGTCAACGGGGTGAACGTGTTCGTCGTGGACATCGAGCACCGGGTGACGACGGAGCCGGGCGTCGCCGAGTGTGTCGCCCTGGCGCACCAGGACGGGTTCACCGTCCTGGTCGTGCCCGAGCGGACGGCGACCGTGGACACCGGCGCCGTCGCCGCCGGGATCGCCGCGGACTTCGGTGTGGCGCCCCGCGCCGTACTCCAGGTCAAGCGCGGCGGGATCGCCCGCACCGCGAGCGGAAAACCGGCGCGTACCCATATGACCGCCCAGTTGGAGAAGGGAATACCGTTCACGTGACGACCGACAGCGCCACCGGTCCCGGTGGCGGCACGGGCATCGCCGTGGCGTCCGGAATGCTCAAGGGTGTCTTCGGACACGGTGTGCTCGCCGCCTTCGAGGAACGCGGGCTGCGCGCCCGGGTGTACGGGACCGCCTCCTCGTCCGGCCTCTCCGGGGGCCTCGCCGCCATCGGCAGGGCGCGCGAGGTGGGGGTGGACTACTGGCTGCGGGCGGCGGCGGGAGCGGCACGCACCGGGATGAGCCAGGTGGCGCTGGAGAGCATCCGGGAGTACGGGCCGACGCTGCGCGCCGGGCTGTTCCGGGACGACGCGCCCGATCTGCTCCTCGCCACCAGCAAGGTCACGACGGAGGCGGGCGCCGAACTCACCCAGGGCCCCGGCGCGAAGCGGCTGGGCCGGCAACTGCTGCGCGACACACTCAGCGGCGACCGGAGCTGGGTCGAACGCCACCTGGCGCCGGTCGTCTTCGCCACCCGCCCCGAGCGCGCGGGGCCGGGCGCCGCCCGACTGACGGAGGCCAACTACGACGCCGTCGCCTATGCCTCGACCCGGATGCTGCACGCGTGGGCGGTACCGGCAGAGGTGGGCGGCGAGCCGTATGTGGACGCCTCGTACACCTGCGCCTGCCCCGCCCGTGAGGTGGCGGAGACCGGGGTGTCCTCGCTGATCGTGATCGGCTCCGACCCGTTCCCGCTGTACCGGGACCTCTACGGCTCCGAGGAGATCGTGGACGGTGCCCCGCTGGGCCGCGCCCGGGTCCTGATGGTGCGGCCCGCCGACGACCTCAAGACGCTGGGCGTCGACTACGCGTCGGCCACCGAGGAGGGGCTCGTCGGCGCCTACGCGGTGGGCCTGGAGACCGGCCACCGCTTCGCCGACGACCACGGAGAGCTACTGACCAACGGGAGTGGATCATGACCCATGTCGTCACCGAACAGTGTGTTCACTGCAAGTTCGCGGAGTGTGTCACCTACTGCCCGGTGGCCTGCTTCCGGGAGGCCGACAGCTTCCTCGTGATCGACCCCGACGAGTGCATCGACTGCAGCAACTGCGTCCAGGCCTGCCCCAGCGACGCGATCTACCCGGAGAACGAGGTGCCCGCCGAGCTGGCCCCCGCCCTGGAGTGGAACGCGCGGCTCGCGCCGCTGCTGCCGCTGGCCACCACCCGTGTCCAGCCCCTCGACGACGCCGAGAAGTGGAACGGCGCCCCGGACAAGTGGGCCTCGCTCGCACCCGATCTGGCACCGCGCGGCTCGGACAGGGCCTGAGAGCCCCGCCTTTTCCCGGCGATCCGTCACCCCGTGCCCGCCGCGGCAGCGAGCCGCCTTCCCCTGGAGAGTGCTCACGATGAACGTCGGCCTGTCAGAAAGCAGACCCTCCGAGAGCGAACTGATCGACCTGCACCGGAAACATCTGGGCAGGGGGCGCAGTCAACTGGCGGCACTCTTCGGCAGTCTCGTCGAGGACTCCGCCTCCGGCGCCCGCGTCACCACCACCGACGGGCAGGAATTCCTCAACTGCGGTGGTTACGGTGTGTTCTTCGCGGGCGCGGGCCACCCGCGGGTCGTCGAGGCGGTGCGACGGCAGGCCGAACGCCAGGCCCTCTCCACCCGCCTCTTCCTCGACCCCGCGGTGGGTCTCGCCGCCCAGGCGCTGACCTCCGTGGCACCGGCGGGGCTCGACCGGGTGCACTTCTCCGGATCCGGCGCCGAGGCCACCGAGACGGCCGTCAAACTGGCCAGGGCACACGGCAGACGACGGCTGATCTCGATGGAGAACGGGTACCACGGCAAGACCGTCGGAGCGCTCTCGCTGACGGCCAAGTCCTTCTACCAGGACCCGTTCCGGCCCCTCCTGCCCGGCGTCACCCACGTCCCCTTCGGTGACGTCCCGGCACTGGCCGAGGCGCTCCGTGATACCGGCGAGGGCGAGGCCTGCGTCGTGGTCGAACCGGTGCAGAGCGAGGCCGGGGTGATCATGCCGCCGCCCGGCTACCTCGCGGAGGTGGCGGCGCTGTGCCGGGAGCACCGGGCCCTCCTCGTGGTGGACGAGGTGATGACCGGGCTGGGCCGGCTCGGCGTCTGGTGGGGGAGTGAACTCGCCGGGGTACGGCCGGACATGCTGCTCGTCGGCAAGGCGCTGTCCGGCGGAGTCATGCCGGTGTCCGCCGTGCTGGCGACCCCGGAGGTGTTCGAGCCCTTCGACACCGATCCCTTCCTGCACACCTCCACCTACTCCGGCGCCCCGATCGCGATGGCGGCGGTACGCGCCACCGTCGAGGTGATCCGGGACGAGGAACTGGTGGACCGGGCCGCGGTGACCGGCGCGCGACTCCTCGGCGCCCTGCGCGCCATCGCCGCCGAGCGGGCACCGCGCCTGGTCCGCGAGGTGCGCGGCGCCGGTCTGCTGATCGGTGTCGAACTCGACAACGCCAGCATGGCCGGCGAACTGCTGCTGGAGATGGTCGACCGCCATGTCGTGGTCAACCACTCGCTCAACGCCCACCCGGTGGTCCGGCTCACTCCGCCCGCCACCCTCACCCCGGCCGAGGAGGCCGAGCTGCTCGCGGCGTTCGACGACTCCTTGACGGCCATGGCGAAGAACTTCTCCTGACGCCTTCGGCGACACACGAACCCCCGCAGCGACAGCACGCGACCCCCTTCAGCAACACGCGAACCCCTTCAGCGACAGCACGCGAACCCGTTCAGCGACAGCACGCGAAAGGCCGCGCACATGACTTCGCCAGCCAGAACTGTCCTGCTCACCGGTGGTGCCGGGGTGCTCGGCACGGCGCTCATCCCCCAACTGCGCGACTACCGCGTCATCGGCCTGGCACGCCGGCGGCCCCTCGCCGGCTGCGACGAGGTGGTGCGCGGTGACATCTCCCGGCCACGACTGGGGCTCGACCCGGCCCGCTACCGGACGCTGTGCGCCGACGTCGACGTGGTGGTCCACGCGGCGGGCATGGTGAAGTTCAGCGGCACCGCCGAGGAGATGCGGACCCACAACGTCGAAGGGGCCCGGCGGATCTCCCGCTTCGCGGTCGACGCGGGCGCGCCCATGATCCATGTCAGCAGCGCCTACGTGGCCCGGCGGGAGGAGATCCTCGCCGCGGGCGGCGACCGGACGGGGCGGGCGGGCAGCAGCCCCTCCCTGTACGTGTCGTCCAAGGTCGCCGGCGAGGAGATCGTCACCGGCAGCGGCGCGCAGGCCGTGATCGTACGCCCGTCGATCATCATCGGCGACTCCGTCACCGGTGAGATCTCCGAGGCACAGGGGCTGCACACCTTCGCCCACCAGGTGCTGCTCAACCGGCTGCCCTTCACACCGAGCGAGCCCACCGGCTACGTGGACTTCGTGCCGCGGGACGTCGTGGCGCGGGCGATCGTCTCCCTGCTGGACTCCGGCGCGCGGACCGGCGAGTACTGGCTCAGCGGCGGCGCGAACGCGCTCACCACCGAGCGGCTGGTCCAGCTGATCATCGAGGAGGCCGCCGCCGAGGGCATCCGGGTGAAGCCGCTGCGGATCCTCGCCCCCGACGTCATCGAGCGTCTGATCCGCCCGGCCTTCTTCGACGTGGTGCCGGGCTGGGCGAAGACCAGGCTCGACCGGCTGCTGGACCAGACCTCCGTGCTCTTCCACCGGCATCCGCTGCCCAGCTCGCTGGCGGAGATACCCGGCTGCGAGGCCGCTGCGGACCTCCGGGCGAACGAGGAGGCGTGGCGGGCGTCGGTGCGCCACCTGGTCAGGAAGCGGCACCACGTCTACGCCCGGGCGGGCTCTCGCGTACCGGCGCCGGACCCCGTGTGACGGACCCCGTGTGACGGACCCCGGGTGACGGACCCCGTGTGACGGGCCCCGGGTGATCCGGCCGGGTCCGCCGTCAGGTCAGGTCCTCAGCCATCACGAGCGAAGGAGATCCATGAGCGCGGAGCAGGCCTTCGGGCACCGGCAGAACTACCTGACGACCCGGGCCGAGTACCTGGGTGTCCTCGCGGTGGCCGCCGTCGCCTTCCTGTGGCACATCGACGAGGTGCGCTGGGGCCCGGCCATCCTGTTGTTCCTCTACATCGACCTCATCGGCTACATCCCGGGCCTGATCGCGTACACACTCTCCAGGGACGGCCGGATCCACCCGGTCTTCCACATCCTCTACAACGTGATGCACACCTGGCTCACGGCGGGAGCGGTGGTCCTCCTGTGGGCGTGGCTGGTGCGTCCCGAGTGGGCGCTGCTGGTGGTCCCGCTCCATCTGTTCGGTGACCGCGGTCTGCTGGGCAACTACGCCAAGCCGGTCGGCCTGCCCTTCGAGCACCTGGAGACCAAGCGGCAGAAGGCGCACCAGGCGCGGCGGGCGGGGGCGCACGCCCTATGACCGCCCCGTCGCCGGACGCGCTGGAGAGCATCACCGCGTACGCCGATCATCCCAGCGGGTTCATCGCGTACAACGACGGGGCCGAGCACTTCACCTCCGCCTCGATGCCGGGCGTCATCGCGTACCGGCGCCGTGGAGGCAGTGTGTTCGTCTTCGGCGGGCCGTTCGCACCGGCGGAGCACCGCAGCGCGCTGCTGGCCGAGTTCCAGGAGCGGGTGACCGGCCGCGGGCGCGGGCTGGTGGCGGCCCAGGTCCGCGCGACCGACGTGGAGTTGTTCGCCGGCCGGGGCTGGACGGTCAACCAGCTCGGCAGCTCGTACAGCATCGACCTGGGGCGCTTCTCGCTGAAGGGCAAGGCACTGGCGAAGATCCGGCAGAACCTGGCCCGGGCGCGGCGGGAGGGGGTCACGGTCCGGGAGGCACCGGCCGGCACCCACCTCCCGGTGCTCGACGAGATCGACCGGAAGTGGCTGCGGGACAAGGGCCGGCACGTCAAGCGGATGACGTTCCTGGTGGGCGAGCGCGAGGGCCGAGGGGCCCCGCACCGGCGGCTGTTCACCGCCCACCGCGACGGCGCGGTCATCGGGTACGTCTCCTACTCGCCCGCGTACGGCAGCCGGCCCGGCTGGCTGTACGACCTGACCCGGCGCACCCCGGAGGCCGCGGTCGGCACGATCGAGCTGATCAATCTCACGGCCCTGACGGCCTTCGCCGGGGAAGGCGCCGGGTGGCTGCACCTCGGGCTCACCCCGTTCGCCGGGCTGGGCCCCGAGCCGGCGAACGCGAGTCCGCTGATCAGCCGCGCGGTTCGGCTGATCGCCGAGCGGGGAGCGTCTCTCTACCCGGCCCGGTCGCAGCAGGCGTTCAAGCTCAAATGGGCGCCGCAGGTGATCGAGCCCGAATACGTGGCGTTCCGGGGCGGACCCCGGCCGTCCTCCCTCTGGCAGCTGCTCCGCATCACCAACACCATCTGATCCGACCGACCTTGAGGTGGCACGATGACGACGAACATCGCACCGGAAGCAGACTGGGACCGGGCCCCCGACGTGCTCGCGGGCGCCCGCGAGCTCAGGCTCACGCCGGAGCAGTGCGACCTGGACTACTGGCTTGTCAATGTCGCCCAGGGCACGCTCCGGGGCCTGGTCAACGGCCATCGCCCGGAGGCGGTGACGCCGGACCACATGCGGAGACCGGGCCCCCTGCGGGACGCGCTGCTCACCGAGTTCTCCTTCCGCTCCATCGCCGAGGACAAGGCCGCGCGGGCGATCACCTCCCTGGTGGCGAACGCGCCCGACGCGAAGTCCATGGAGTTCTACGCCACCCAGCTGCTGGACGAGGCCCGGCACGCCCAGGCGTTCCGGGCGCACATGACCGAGGTGGGCGTCCCGGAGGCGGAGATCGACGAGGTCGTCGAGCGGTACGCCGGCGAGCACCGCGCCCACGTGCTGGACCCGCTGGAGGAGTTCGGGCTGGACGTGATGAACGGGCCGCACCCCTTCCTCTCCGGGGTGCTGGTGCTGACCGTTCTGGTCGAGGGGGTGCTGGCGCCGACCGGCGAACTCAGCGAGCACAAGTGGAAGATCGTCGATCCCGCGGCGGCGAGTGTGGAGCGCGGGGCGGGCATCGACGAGATCCGGCACCTGACCGTCGGCAGCGAGATCGTCAAACGGCATCTGTCCCGGGACCCGGCGCTCACGGAGCATGTGGTGGGCCTCCTGAAGCGCGGCAACGAACTCTGGGCCTCCCTGCCGGTGTTCGAGGTCCTGCAACGCCGGGAGGAACTCTTCCAGGAAGGCGTCCAGCAGATCGCCGACGTCATCGGCGACCACGAGATCTGGCCCGGGCGCCGGCTGCTGGACACCACGCCGGACGAGCGGATCAAGGCCGCGCTGGAGTGGTCCGCCCAGACCCAGGCCGCCCGGCTGGCCTACATGGGCCTGGCCGGTGGGTGACCGGTCCGACGAGCCGCCGGCCGGGGCCGGTTCCGTACGGCTGACGGTGACACTGCCGGACGGAGCCGCCCTCGCGGTGCACCACTGGCCGGCGCCGGCGGGGCGGCCGCTCGTCGTCGTCTGGCCCGCGCTCGGTGTACGGGCCCGCTTCTACCGGCCGTTCGCCACCGCCCTGGCGGCGCACGGCCTCGGCGTCGCGGTGACCGATCTGCGCGGGTACGGCGACAGCCTGCCCCGGCCGGACGCCTCGGCCCGGTACGGCTACCACGAGCTGGCCACCGTGGACTGTCCGGCCGTCGTGGCCGCGCTGCGCGAACGGGCGCCCGGCAGCCCGGTGTTCCTGCTCGGGCACAGCATCGGCGGGCAGATCGGTCTGATGTACGCCGCCCGCCGTCCGGCCGATCTGGCCGGGATCCTGCTGGTCGCCGCGGGCACCCCGTACTTCCGCGCGTACCCGCCGCCGACCGGGCTCATCCCCCTGCTCGGCACCAACACCGTCGCGGCGGTCGCCCGGCTGCGCGGCTACTGGCCGGGTGACGTACTGGGCTTCGCCGGACGGCAGTCCCGGGTGCTGGTGGGCGACTGGGCCCGGATGGCCCGCACCGGGCGCTACCGGCCGGCCGGGGCGGACGTCCCGTACGAGGAGCTGATCGCGGCCCTGAGGCTGCCGGTGCTGGCGGTCTCGGTCGGCGGCGACCGGCTGGCGCCGCCCGGCGCGGTGGACGCCCTGTGCGCCCTGCTGCGCGGCGCGGACGTGACGCGCCGGCACCACGGCGAACGGCTCGGCCACACCGGCTGGGTCAGGCGGTCCGAGCCGATCGCCGCCGGGATCGGCCGGTGGATCGGCGACACGCTCACGGCACCACCCTGGAACGGACCCGGAGGAGACGGCGATGAGGTTTCTTGAACGCGAGCGCTCGGCACTGGAGAGATTCCTCCCCGGACTGGACGGCCGCCTCGCCGCCCTGCCCCAGGACGAGCTGGAACGCCCCGGTGGTCCCGCGCTCGGTCTCTTCAAGGAGGCGGGCGGCGCGGGGCTGCTGGTGCCGTCGGAGCACAAGGGGCTGGGCGCGAGCGCGGTGGAGGCGGTGCGGCTCCAGCGGGCGCTGGGGTCGCGCGCGCCCTCCCTGGCGGTGGCCACCACCATGCACCACTTCTCGGTCGCCGGGCTGATCCAGGCGTACGAGGTCACGAAGGGCCTGGAGTGGATGCTGCTCGAAGCGGTCGCCGAGCAGCGGCTGCTGATGGCCTCCGGGTTCGCCGAGGGCAGGTCCGGGCAGTCGATCCTCGCCTCCTCCATCACGGCCCGTCAGGACGGCGACGACCTCGTCCTCAACGGTGCCAAGAAGCCGTGCAGCCTGTCCGCGTCGATGGACCTGCTCACCGCCTCCGTCACGCTGGACACCGACGGCGGCCCGCGGCTCGCCGTGGCGGTGATCCCCGCCACCACGCCGGGCGTCTCGGTGCACCCGTTCTGGGGCAGCACCGTGCTGGCCGGTGCGGAGAGCGACGAGGTACGGCTGCGGGACGTCCGGGTCTCACCGGACATGGTGGTCCGTACGGAGCGGGGCGAGGACGGCTCCATGGACCCCGTCCAGACCGTGGGGTTCGTCTGGTTCGAGCTGCTGATGGCGGCCTCGTACCTGGGGATGGCGAGCGCGCTGGCGGAGCGGGTGCTCGACCGGAGGAAGGGGGACCCCGCCGAACGGGCCCGGATCCTGGTGGAGCTGGAAGCGGCCATGGGCGGCGTGACGGACGCCGCGTCGGTGCTGGACACGGGCGGGCCGGTCGGCCAGGCCGAGCTGGCGCAGTCGCTGGTGTGCCGGTTCGCGGCCCAGGCCACCGTCGACCGTGTGGTGCCGCGCTGTCTGGAGGCGCTCGGCGGCATGTCCTACATCTCCGGCGACGAGACGTCGTACCTGGCCGCCTGCGCCGGGGCGCTCAAGTTCCACCCGCCCTCCTTCGGCTGGGCCGCCGAGGCACTGTGCACGGCCTACGCCGGAGGCCCGCTCGTCCTGGGGTGACCGCGCCGGTCGTGCCTCGACCCCGTCGGCCGAGCGCCGGCGTTCCGCGTACCGACCTCTTGCCGACCCCCCTACCCACCGGAGGAATGCGATGGCCTGCCACATACACATCGAGGGACTGCTGACCAATGACGACGCTGATCGGGTGTTCGGCCTGATCCGCGATTTCGAACGGTACTCCGACCACACCGACGCGGTACGCGAGATCAAGGTGACCGCCGACGAGGCGGGCACCGTCGACTCGTCCTGGGCCGTGAACTTCCGCGGCGGCGTCCTGTACTGGACGGAACGGGACGTCGTCGACCCCGTCGCCCGGCACATCACCTTCGACCAGCTCACCGGGGACTTCGCCCGGTTCGCGGGCAGTTGGGACGTCCGGCAGGCCGACCGGGACGTGGTCGTGCTGTTCTCCTGCGAGTTCGACCTGGGCATCCCCAGCCTGGAACCGATCATCAACCCGGTCGCGATGCGCGCGCTGACCGACAGCATCGGGCTCATCCTGCGCGGGCTGCTGGGCGAGGGGATCCAGCTGACCAGCAGCGGAAGGGACACCGCGGCCGTCGGCGCATGACCCCGGCATTTTGGCATGGACATTGCCGTCGGTGTGGGGGTGCGCTATTCCTGGTACCAGCACACCGTCGTCGGACGTCCGGCGGAACAGGCGACGAAAAGAGGCGACGGTGACCGACGCACATCCCGCCCTGTCCCGCCGGGCCCTGCTCGGGGGCGCCGCCTCGTCCCTCGCCCTGCCGGCCGCGGTCGCCGCGCCACCGGCCGCCGCGCACCCCGCGGCGGCCGACGGCACGCCGCGCCGGCGCGGCACCGTCGTCCTGACCGACGACTTCCGACCCGTCCCCGGCTGGAGCCGGCAGGGCGTCGTGATGCGCACCGACCTCCCCTGGGAGAGTTCCCTGCTCCAGGACCCCTGCCTCGTCCACGACAGCGGCACGGGACCGGTGTTCAAGCTCTGGTACGGCTCCCTCCACGGCATCGGATACGCCACCAGCCAGGACGGCCGCCGGTGGGAGAAGGCGACCGAACCCGTCCTCGCCCCCACACTCGACTCCGAGACATCCGCGCTCAACCAGCCCAGCGTCGTCCCGCACGACGGCGTGTGGCACATGACGTACTTCGGCGTCGACGGCGCGGGCGCGGGCCGGATCCACCACGCCTCGGCGCGGAGCCCGGAAGGGCCATGGACCAAGCACGGGGTCGTCCTGACGTCGACCGCCCCCTGGGAGGACGACTTCCTCTACAACTCGTCCCTGATGTACGACACCGACGAGAAGCTCTGGAAGATGTGGTACACCGCCGGCAAGATCGCCTCGGCGGGCGGCGAACCGCGCTACGTCTGCTACGCCACCGCCGACCGGCCGGGCGGCCCGTGGCGCAAGCACCCCGCCAATCCGGTGCTGCGCCCCATGGACGACGGCGGCTGGGCGTCACTCGGGGTCGGCGGCCCCAACGTACGGAAGCTGGGCCCAGGCCGCTACGAGACGCGGCTCGTCGGCTGGCAGGCCGACTACCCGTCCCGGGGCGGCCGTCTCCTCTCCCCGGACGGCATCCACTGGGAGCTGGAGCGCACCGCGCTCGAACTCGACCTCGGCGTGGTCGACGGCGACGAGGACGGCATGGTCTACCGGCAGTTCGCGGTGGTCCACGAGGGGCGCGAGCACCTCTTCTACAACGTCAAGAACAACCGCCCCGGCTGGAACGAGACCATCCAGCTCGCCGTCCGGCAGGACGCGGTCGAGATCGTCGATCCGTCGAAGTGGACGATGACGCACGGCGTCGGGATACCCACCGGCGCCTCGTTCGAGGTGCGCGAACAGGGGGCGTGGTCGCTGGGGAACGCGCCCGCCGCCCGGCCGCAGACGTTGCAGGGCAATGTGGAGATCGACGCCCCGGACTACGAGGTGCGGGTCTCCGTCACACCGCACGGCGAGGCACCCGCCGGCCACGACCACGACCATGTGATCCTGGCCCGGATGACCGGGCGGGACAGCTACTACTACGCCGGCCTGGGGTCATGGGGCCATGCCTTCGGCATCGGTGTCATGGAGAAGGGCCGCAACCGGAAGCTGGTGGGGACCGGCTCGGCCGGCGCGATCGAACCCGGACGCCGCTACGACCTGCGGTTCGTGCTCGACGGCAAGGATCTCCAACTGCACGCCGACGGCCGGCTCGTGCTGCGCGTGGAGGACCCCACGCTCGTCCCCCAGCGCGGCTGCGTTGGACTGCAGACCTCCAACGGCGCGGCGCGGGCGAAGTTCTCCCGGCTGTCCGTCACCCTCCGCTGACGGCCTGCTCCCCGTACGGTCTCCCCGTACGACCTGCTTCCCGTACGGCGGGTGGACCGGGCCCGGTCCACCCGCCGTACGTACGGCCGCGGCCGGCACCGCACACCGGCGCGGCACACCGGCGCGTCAGCCGAGGGGAGCCGCGGCGCCGGTCGCGGGAGCGAGGACGGCGGTGGGCGCCTGCTCCGGGTCGGTGGCCAGTTCCTCGAACTCGGTGACGTTGTCGAGTTCGGTGCCCATGGAGACATTGGTGATCCGTTCGAGGATGATCTCCACGATCACCGGCACCCGGTACTCGGCCATGAGCTTCCTGGCCTCCTCCAGCGCCGGCCCGATGCGGTCCGGCTCGAAGACCCTGATGGCCTTGCAGCCCAGCCCCTCGGCGACCTTGACATGGTCGACCCCGTAACCGCCCAGCTCGGGCGCGTTGACGTTGTCGAACGACAACTGGACGCAGAAGTCCATGTCGAAGCCGCGCTGGGCCTGCCGGATCAGCCCGAGGTAGGCGTTGTTGACGACGACATGCAGGTACGGGATCTTGAACTGCGCGCCGACGGCCAGCTCTTCGATCAGGAACTGGAAGTCGTAGTCACCGGAGAGCGCGACGACGGTGGCGTCCGGATCGGCCGTCGCGACCCCCAGCGCCGCGGGCAGGGTCCAGCCCAGCGGCCCCGCCTGTCCCGCGTTGATCCAGTGCCGCGGCCGGTAGACGTGCAGCATCTGCGCGGCCTGGATCTGCGAGAGCCCGATCGTGCTGACGTACCGCGTGTCACGGCCGAACGCCTTGTTCATCTCCTCGTAGACCCGCTGCGGCTTCACCGGCACGTTGTCGAAGTGGGTCTTGCGCAGCATCGTCCGCCGGCGCTCCTGACAACTGTCCGACCAGGCGGAGCGGTCCTTGAGCGCCCCGGAGTCCCGGAGCTCCCGCGCGGCCTCGACGAACAGCTCCAGCGCGGCCCCGGCGTCCGAGACGATGCCGCGGTCCGGGGCGAACACCCGGCCGATCTGGGTCGGTTCGATGTCCACATGGACGAAGGTGCGTCCCCGGGTGTACGTGTCGAGGCCGCCGGTGTGCCGGTTGGCCCAGCGGTTCCCGATGCCCAGCACGAAGTCGGACGCGAGCATCGTGGCGTTGCCGTACCGCTGGGACGTCTGGAGCCCGACCATGCCCGCCATGAGCGGATGGTCGTCGGGGATGGCGCCCCAGCCCATCAGGGTGGGCACCACCGGAACGCCGGTGAGCTCCGCGAACTCGACCAGCAGCTCGCTCGCGTCCGCGTTGACGACACCGCCGCCGGCGACGAGCAGCGGCCGCTCGGCGGCCTGGAGCAGTTCCATCGCCTTGTCGATCTGCGCCCGGGTGGCGGCCGGCCGGTAGACAGGGAGAGGCGCGTAGGTTTCCGGGTCGAACTCGATCTCGGCCATCTGGACATCGATCGGCAGGTCGATCAGGACCGGTCCTGGGCGGCCCGAGCGCATCAGGTGGAAGGCCTGCTGGAAGGCGCCGGGCACCTGCGCGGGTTCGAGGACGGTCATCGCCATCTTGGTCAGCGGTCCCGCGATCGCGGCGATGTCGACCGCCTGGAAGTCCTCCTTGTGGAGCTTGGCCACCGGTGCCTGGCCGGTGATGCACAGGATCGGGATCGAGTCCGCGGCGGCCGAGTACAGGCCGGTGATCATGTCGGTGCCCGCGGGGCCGCTGGTGCCCACGCAGACGCCGATGTTGCCCGGCCTGGCCCGGGTGTAGCCCTCCGCCATGTGGGAGGCGCCCTCGACGTGCCGGGCGAGGATGTGGGTCAGGCCGCCGTCGCCGCGCATCGCGGCGTAGAAGGGGTTGATCGCCGCGCCGGGCAGACCGAAGACGTGGGTGGTGCCCTCACGCTTCAGGATCTCCACCGCGGCCTGGGCCGCAGTCATGCGAGCCATGGGGTTCTCCAACGGGTCGGGGTTCAGGGGTGGGTGCGGCCGGCGAGGCGTTCGACGCCCCGCAGCAGCGCGGAGTGGTCGAGACCGCCGTCGCCGCAGGCGCGCGCGGCGGCGACGAGCTGGGCGACGAGGGCGCCGACCGGCAGCGGGGCGCCCACCGCGCGGGCGGCGTCGGTGACGATGCCCATGTCCTTGTGGTGCAGGTCGATACGGAAGCCGGGTGTGAAGTCGCCGCTCACCATCGCCTCGCGCTTGCGGGCGAGGACGGTGGAGCCGGCCAGCCCGCCGCCCAGGACGTCGAGCGCCGCCGGGAGGTCCACCCCCGCGTTCCGCAGGAAGACCACGGCCTCGGCCAGGGCCTGCAGATGGACGGCGACGATGAGCTGGTTGGCGGCCTTGACCGTCTGGCCGGCGCCGTGCGGGCCGACGTGCACCACGGTGGTGCCCAGGGCCTCGAAGACCGGCCGGGCGTCGGCGAAGTCGTCGGCGTCACCGCCCGCCATGATGGACAGGACGGCCTCGACCGCGCCGGCCTCGCCGCCGGAGACGGGTGCGTCGAGGGTACGGACACCCTTCTCGCGCCCGGCGGCCGCCACCTCCAGCGCGGTCTCCGGGGTGACGCTGCTCATGTCGATCAGCAGGGTGCCGGGCGCCGCGTGCCGCAGGACACCGTCCTCGCCGAGGACGACCTCTCTGACCTGGGCGTCGGCCGGGACCATGGTGATCACGACCTCGGCGTCCCGGACCGCCTCGGCGACACTGCCGGCGCCCCGGCCACCGGCGGCGACGAGTGCGTCGACGGGGGAGCGGCCGCGGTTGTAACCGGTCACGGTGTGACCGGCCTTCACGAGGTTGGCGGCCATCGGGCCGCCCATGATGCCCAGACCGATGAAGGCGATCTTCCGAGGGGTTGCGCTCATCGTGCGTGTTCCTTCTGTCGTCGTCTCGCGGTGTGTTCGGGGTCAGGCATCGCGGCCGAGGCTCTTCAGATAGGCGCGCCAGCCGCCGAATGCGGTGATCTCCGTGTGGCCGCCCCGGTCCAGCTCCCCACGGCGCAGCACCATCGAGAAACACGAGGAGCCGTCCTGGAGCTCGATGATGCCGAACTCCAGCTCCGCCGGTTCGTTGGGCAGCAGCTCGTCGCGGAGCACCTCGTCGGGGACGTCGTAGACCTCGCCCTCCACGGTGGTGTCGACGCCGGCGTCCGGCAGCAGACCGGGGCAGGTGTCCCGGATCGAGAAGAAGCGGTGGCCGGGGGCGGTACGGGTCCTCGCGATCAGCGGGGCACCCCGCAGGTGGTGGTGGAAGGGGCCGCCCTCCATCGCCTGGCCGTTGAGGAACATGCGTGCCATGGAGTCTCCTTCGGGGGGGCATCGGGGTCATGGGGGGAGCGTGCAGGTTCTGCAATGTGGATAGTATTTTCTGCATTGTGGAATAACAACCCCTCGTGTCGCGTGACTGTCGGGGTGGTTGCCGGGGGGGTGCCGTCGGGGTGGTCGTCGGATGGGGGTGCGCGGCTGCCGGTGGGGCTCCCTCGGCCGCGCCGACCTGGGGTTCCGCCTCGACCTTCGGGGTGTTGGCGTATTTTCAACTAAAAGTTTGATTTATCCGTCTTGCGGGAGGCGTTGACAAGGTCATCGGGCGGGCCTATACATCTCCCAGGCCGGAAAATTGTTTCCGCACGATGAAACACACGAAGTCGCGGCGAACCGCCCTCGCTCAGTCCGGCGGGCCGAGCCGCCCGTGCCGACCGCCCCGGAGGCGCCGCTCCCGAAGGAGCCCCGCCCGCTCCAGGAGGTTCTTGACGTGAAACCCACCCACCTGCTCGGTGTGATCCCGTTCGTCGGGATCCTCGGCGGGATCTTCTTCGCGAACCGGGTGACGCCCTATGTCCTCGGTATGCCGTTCATTCTTTTCTGGCTGGTCATGTGGGTCGTCCTGATCTCGGCGACCATGGCCGTCGTCTACCGGTTGGACCCGGCCAACCGGAAGGACCACACCTCGTGACCGCCATCGCCGTCATCCTCGTCTTCCTCGCCGTCTCCCTGCTGCTCGGGCTGCGGGCCCGTCGCGGCAAGGACATGAACCTGGAGGAGTGGTCGGTCGGCGGCCGCGGCTTCGGGTCGGTGTTCGTCTTCCTGCTGCTGGCCGGCGAGATCTACACGACCTTCACCTTCCTGGGCGCCTCTGGCTGGGCGTACGGCAAGGGCGCTCCCGCCTACTACATCCTCTGTTACGCCTCGCTCGCGTACGTGCTGTCGTACTGGCTGCTGCCGGCGGTCTGGCGGTACGCGAAACAGCACCGGCTGATCTCCCAATCCGACTTCTTCGTCGCCAAGTTCGAGAGTCCGCTGCTCGGCGCGCTGGTGGCGCTGGTCGGCGTCGTCGCGATGGTGCCGTACCTCGTCCTGCAGCTGAAGGGTCTCGGGATCATCGTCTCGGTGGCGTCGTACGGACACATCTCGTCCCACTGGGCCGTCATCATCGGCACCGTCGCCCTGACCGTCTACGTGACCATCTCCGGCATCCACGGCTCGGCCTGGACGGCGGTGTTCAAGGACGTCGCGATCCTGGCCGTCGTGCTGGTGCTCGGCATCTATCTCCCGGTGCACTACTTCGGCGGCGTCGGGGACATGTTCCGGGCCGTCGACAAGGCCGACCCGGGCCTTCTCACCCTGCCCTCCAGCGGGATGAGCCCGTCGTGGTTCGCCTCGACCGTGCTGCTCTCGGCGGTGGGCTTTTACATGTGGCCGCACACCTTCAGCGCCTCGTACACGGCCCGGAACGAACGGGTCTTCCGGCGCAACGCGATCTTCATGCCGCTCTACCAGCTCATCCTGCTCTTCGTCTTCTTCGTGGGCTTCACCGCGATCCTGGTGGTACCCGGCCTGCACGGGGCCGACGCCGACCTCGCCCTGCTGCGCATCACCACCGCCACGTTCCCGCCGTGGATCGTCGGGATCGTCGGCGGGGCGGGGCTGCTCACCGCGCTGGTCCCCGGCTCGCTGCTGCTCATGACCTCGGCCACCTGCCTGGCCAAGAACGTCTACCGCCTCGCCCGGCCGGACACCACCGACGCCCAGGTCGGCCGTCTGGCCCAGCTCCTGGTACCGGCGCTCGCGCTGATCGCCCTGTACTTCACCTTCAACGGCGGCAGTTCCCTGGTCTCCCTGCTGCTCATGGGGTACGCCCTGGTGACCCAGCTCTTCCCCGCCCTGGTGGCGAGCCTGGCGGGCCGGCGACTGGTGACCAAGCAGGGGGCCGCGGCGGGCATCGTCGTCGGTGTGACCACGGTCGCCGTCGTCACACTCTCCGGTGTCACCGTCGGCGACCTGCTGCCCGCCCTGCCGCAGGCGGTCAAGGACCTCAACGTCGGCATCGTGGCCCTGCTCCTCAACGTCGTGGTCATGATGGCCGTCTCCGCCGTCACCCGCGCACCGGACCCCACCGCCCACGTGGCGGCCCGGCCCGAGGCCACCGCCGGAACCGGCTGACCGGGGACCGGCGTACCCTCCTGTGGAATGGCCTTTCGATGGCCTCCAGTTGGAGATTTCGGGGATTGCCGACGGTCGGCATATGATCTTGGTCATGACTTCGCAAACCCCCGAGAAGAGCCCGTCCCGTAAGCAGAAGCTCCAGGAGAAGCAGCGTCGGCAGCTGGCGGTGGTCGACACCGTCGACAAGGCCGAGGCCAAGCTGCGCAAGGCCGAGGCGGAGCTGGCCGAGGCTGTGGCGGAAGCGGTCGAGGTCTTCGGGAGCGAGCTGGACGCCGCCGACGAACTCGAACTGTCGGTCGACGCGATCCGTCACTTCCTGGACATCGCCGAGGGCGGCGCGGACGGTGCCGAGGATGGAGACGGGTCGGAGGAGGCCGCGGGGAACGCCCCGGCCGGCGCCTCCGCGAAGGCCGGGTCGAAGCCCAAGGCCGAGGCCGAGACCGCGGCGGCTCCGGAGCCGGAGCCCGCGATCGCCTAGGGCGCGCGATCCTCAGCCGGCCGACTCACTCGTCGGCCGGCTTCGCGTGCGCGGATACGGGGCGGACGGGGCCGTGCCGGACAGGCCTTGCCCGTGTCGGTCCGCAGGGCCTGTCCGGATGGGGCCTCAGGCGGGCGCGGGGCCGTTCACGACGACGTACCGGCCGCGTGCCGTGCTCCCGTCCGGGAGGCTCCATCCCGCGGTGACATGGCCGAGGGGCCCGGGCGCGCCGGCGGGGGCGTCCGGGGTGGCCAGGAGGGTCCGGTTGACGCGGATGGCCAGCGGGGTCCCCGGCTCACCGGCGGTCGCGTCGGCCGCCGCGCCGCCGCCCGTCGTCCGGACCAGGAGATCGGTGCCGTCCGGCCCGTCCGTCACGGTCAGGGACGCGAACGTACCCGTGGGGCCCGCCCCCGCGAGGCCGCTGGCGACGGACGGGTCGGGGGTGTCGCTGAGGTTCTGGGCCTGCGGCTCGGCGGCGCCGGTGAGCAGGGCGAGGAGCTGTGCGGCGAGCACCGGGTCATGGGCCCCGTCGTAGATCCACCGGCGTCCCAGCACCCCGTGCTCGCTGGTCCCGACGAGCGCCTCGTCGGCCCCGGCGAGCGGCTCGCCCCGGTAGGTGAGCGGCACGTGGTACGTGAGGGGCCGGTCGCCCGACGCGTCGGTGACCGCGATGAACTCGATCCCGACCTCGCCCCGCGGATCGTCGAGCCGGAACCCGCCGGTCCGGCTCAGCTCCGGGGCGTTTCCCCCGCCGCGGTACCAGGGCCGCGCGGGGAGCCAGGAGGTGAGCAGCTCCAGCTTGGTGGGGGTCATCGTGGTGCGGTGGACAACTGCCATGTGCCGTAACACCTTTCGCGTCTGCCACGTGCCGGGGACCCGTGGCTCGGGCGTCCATCCTTCCACTCCGGCCGGCGCGGCGACCGGCGCCGGGAAACCCGTGTTACCGCTCTATGCCGCCGCGTAACGACGCGGTAAATTGGGAGCGCTCCCATTTCGGAACACCCCACAACCGGAAGATGGAGACTCCATGAAATGTCATGATCACGACAAGCGGCGCGGCTTATCGGCCCGCTGGGCGGCACGCGTTCTGGGCGTGCTCTCCGCGGTGCTGTTCTGCCTGATCCCCTCCGTCGGCACCGCGTCGGCGCACGGTTCCGTCATCGACCCCGCCTCCCGCAACTACGGCTGCTGGCAGCGCTGGGGCAGCGACTTCCAGAACCCGGCCATGGCACAGCTGGACCCGATGTGCTGGCAGGCGTGGCAGGACAACCCCAACGCCATGTGGAACTGGAACGGGCTGTACCGCGACGGTTCCGCGGGCAACTTCCAGGCCGTCATCCCCAACGGGCAGCTGTGCAGCGGCGGCCGGACCGAGGGCGGGCGGTACCGGTCCCTCGACACCCCCGGCGCGTGGAAGACGACGAACATCTCCGCCAACTTCAGGCTGAACCTGTACGACCAGGCCAGCCATGGCGCGGACTACTTCCTGGTGTACGTGACCAGGCAGGGCTTCGACCCCACCACGCAGCCGCTGACCTGGAACGACCTGCAACTGGTCAAGAGGACGGGCAGCTACGCCCAGAGCCAGAACTACGCCATCGACGTCAGCACTTCGGGATACACCGGGCGTCATGTGGTCTACACGATCTGGCAGGCCTCGCACATGGACCAGACGTACTTCCTGTGCAGCGACGTGAACTTCACCTGAACCGTCCGACGCGGCGAGGTCCGGGTGACAGCGCCTGTGCGGTGTGACCGGACCTGTGCGGTGTGACCGAACCTGTGCCGTGTGACGGGACCTGTCCGGTGTGATGGCACCCGTGCGGTGTGACCGGAGCTGTCCGAATAGGCGGGTCCGGTGCACGGGTCGATGCACGGGTCGACGCGCGGGTCCGAAGAAGCGAGGTCCGTCCGACGCGACGGGCACCCCCCACCGCCGGTCCCGGCGAGCGTGCCGCCCGCTCGCCGGGACCGGCGCGCGCATGCCCGGGAACACCCGGCACAGGCCGTTCTGACGTGCGGAAACACCCCCGGTCTTCTCTTCTTCGTTGCACAGCCCCGGATGGATTGGTCCGGCCGGAAATTTTTTTGAAGAGGTCAGATCGGGCTACGTCCCAGCCCTGCCATGCCTTCTTGCCTCCGCCGGCCCTTCCGCGCCCCAACTCGCCGCGAACGAGACCGAACAAGAACGGGGTCGCGCACGTAAGGACGTGTACAGCAAGCCGGAACGGCCCCGATGCGGACGAAGGACGGACTCGATGACCCCAATCACCAGAAGCGGGCGTACGTGGCGAGGACGCGGGAGCGTCGCGCTGCTCGCCTGTGGTGCGTTGGCCGCCGGGGGGCTCGCCGCCACCGGCGTTGCCGCGCTGGCGCCACAGGCCGCGCAGGCCTCCAGCCACCGCGAGGCTCCCCTGATCTCGGGACAGCCCCAGTTCGACAACACGGACCTCTACGCGTTCGTCAGCCCCGACCACCCCGACACCACGACCATCGTCGCGAACGTCCTTCCGTTCCAGGAGCCGGCGGGCGGACCGAACTTCTTCACGTTCGCCACCGACGCCCGTTACGAGATCCGCATCGACAACAACGGTGACGCCCAGGACGATCTCGTCTACCGGTTCACGTTCAAGGACCACCGCAAGAACGAGGACACCTTCCTCTACAACACCGGTGTGGTGAAGAGCCTGGACTCCCCGGAGCTCAACTTCACGCAGACCTACGACATCGAACTGCTGCGGCTGGAGCACAAGAAGGTCGTCTCCCAGCACAAGGTCGCCGAGAACCTGCCGGTCGCCCCGTCGAACGTCGGCAAGGCGTCGATGCCCGACTACCAGAAGCTCCGCGACCAGGCGGTGACGAAGGTCCCCGGCGGGATCAAGGCGTTCGCCGGTCAGGCCGACGACCCGTTCTTCGCCGATCTGCGGGTCTTCGACCTGCTGTACGGCGGTGATCTGTCGGAGGTCGGCAACGACACCCTCAAGGGCTACAACGTCAACTCCATCGCCCTCCAGGTGCCGAACTCGTACCTCCAGGAGTCGAAGGAACAGCCGATCATCGGCATCTACTCGACCACGGAGCGGCAGAACGCCGCCGGCGAGTACACCCGGGTGTCCCGGCTCGGCATGCCGCTCGTCAACGAGGTCGTCAACCCCGTCAAGGACAAGGACAAGTTCAACGCCTCCTCGCCGGAGGACGACGGCGACTTCCTGAAGAACGTCACGGAGCCGGAACTGCCGAAGCTCATCGAGGCGATCTACGACATCAAGGCCCCGGCGGAGCCGCGCGACGACCTCGTCTCGGTCTTCCTGACCGGTGTGAAGGACCTCAACCAGCCCCCGAAGGTCACACCGTCGGAGATGCTGCGCCTCAACACCTCCATCAAGCCGGCCGAGAAGCCGAAGCGGCTCGGCGTGCTGGACGGTGACAACGCGGGCTTCCCGAACGGACGCCGGCTGTCGGACGACGTGCTCGACATCGCGCTCCAGGTCGTCGAGGGCGAACTCGTCGGAGCCGAGAACGACCTGGGCGACGAGGTCGACGCCAACGACAAGGAGTTCGACAAGAACTTCCCGTACGTGGCCCTGCCCAAGGCCGGTTCCGACGTCGACGCCGCCGACGTGGAGACCAAGGCGTCCGGCACCGGGCTGACGGGCGGCATGAACTCGCTCACCGCCGGGTGGTCCAACACCACGGTGATGCTGGTCTCCGCGGGCGTGGGCGCCGTCGTCGCCCTGCTGATCGGCCTCGTCGCCACCTGGTTCCGGGCCCGCCGCTCGCGTCCGTCCTGGGTCGGCTGAGCTCCGGACCACCGGCAGTCCGGGGCCGTTTGACCGGCCCGGCGGCGTCATCCGTTCCCCCACGGGCGCCGCCGGGCCACCCCCGCCGCACCACCCGACCATGAGAACCGAGGAAGGCGAGACCGATGCTCGTACGGAAGCCACAGTTCGCGCGAGGGCGTGAGCGTGAGGGCGAGGATGAGTGCGAGGGTCGGGGGAGCGCCGCCGGTACGGGGCGCCGCCGCCGTGTCCTCACCGTCACGGCCGTCGCGCTGGTGCTCACCGCCACCTCGGTGGCGCTCGGCGCCGGCGGCGACGAGGACCGGGGCGTACGCGCCGCGCCCGCGCTCGCGGCGAGCGTCCCCGTCGAGCGGCTGGCCTCGGGGGATCTCGCACAGGGCATCGCGTCCCTCCAGAAACACCTCAAGGACCAGCCCAAGGACGCCACCGGGTGGGCGACCCTGGGCACGGCCTACGTCGAGCAGGCCAGGACGAGCGGCGACCCGACGCGCTATCCGCAGGCGGAGCAGGCGTTCGAGCGCTCGCTCGCACTGCGCCCCGCCGACGAGAACGACACCGCCCTCGCCGGGCGCTCGGCGCTGGCCGCCGCGCGGCACGACTTTCCGGCGGCGCTGAGCCAGGCCGACCGGGCGCTGCGGGTCAATCCGTACAGCGAGAGCGCCCTCGCCACGAGGGTCGACGCGCTGGTCGAACTCGGCCGCTACGACGAGGCGTCGAAGGCCGTCGAACTCGCCGACAAGCGCCGCCCCGGCCTCCCCGTCTTCACCCGGTACGCGTACGTACGGGAGTTGCGCGGCGACCCGAAAGGCGCGCGTGAGGTACTGCTGCGCGCGCTGAAATCGGCGTCAGGCACCGCCGATGTGGCGTACGTCGCCACCGCGCTCGGCCAACTCGCCTGGAGCCAGGGGCAGTACGACGAGGCGCTCGGCCACTACGCGACCGCGCTGCGGGCCGATCCGCGGTACGTCCCCGCGCTGGAGGGGCGTGGCCGTACCCATGCCGCGCAGGGCAGGACCAAGGAGGCGCTGAGCGATCTGGAGGAGGTCGTACGCCGCTTCCCCCTGCCGGGCCAGCTGGCCGCGCTCGGCGAGCTGCGCGAGACGGCCGGGCAGCGCGCGCGGGCCGAGGAACAGTACGAACTCGTCGGCGTCTGGACCCGGTTGGCCCGCGCCAACGGCGTCGCCACCGACCTGGAGTCCGCGCTCATCGAGGCCGACCACGGCGACGCCGGGCAGGCGCTGAAGGCCGCGCGCGCCGAGTGGTCCCGCCGCGAGAGCGTGCACACGGCGGACGCGCTCGCCTGGGCGCTGCACGCGAACGGCGAGGACCGCGAGGCGCTGACGTACGCGAAGAAGGCGACGGCCGCGTCGCCCGGCTACCGCAACGCGTCCTTCCTCTACCACCGCGGCATGATCGAACGGGCCCTCGGCGACGACCGGGCCGCGCGCCGTCACCTGACGGCCGCGCTCGACCTGAACCCCGGCTTCTCGCCCACGGGCGCGCGCGAGGCCAGGTCCGCGCTGGCCGGGCCGGCCGGATCCGGATCCCGGGAGGACTCATGACCGGGCCCTTCATGACCGGAGGCTCCATGAGCCGGCGCTTCTCGGCGGGGCGTCGCGCGGGGCGGTCCGTGCGGTCCGTTCCCCGACGGACCGCCGCCACCGCGCTCGCCACCCTCGTCACCGGAACGGCGCTCGCGCTGCTGCCCGCCTCGGCCGCGCAGGCGCACCCGCTGGGGAACTTCACCGTCAGTCAGTACGACGGCCTGGTCGTCGCCCCGGACACGCTGCGCGTGGACCACGTGGAGGACCTGGCGGAGATCCCGGCCGCGCAGGAGCGGGGCCGTATCGACACCGACGGGAACGACGAGCTGGAGGCCGCCGAACTGGCCGCGTGGGCCACGACGCGGTGCGACAGCGCCGCGGCCGGCGCGCGGCTGATGGTGGGGGAGGGCGTCGGGAAGGCCGTCGCCGTCACGGCCGGCGGCGCGAAGGCGCAGGAGCGCCCGGGGCAGGCCGGGCTGCGGACCCTGCGGGTGACGTGCGAACTGACCGCGCCACTGCCGGACGACGAGCCGCTGCGGCTCACCTACCACCCGGCGGGGGTCGCGACCGGCGCGGGCTGGCGCGAGATCACCGCACGGGGCGACCGGATGACCCTCAGCGAGTCGGGGGACCTGCCGCGCGACTCCCTCTCGCGGCGGCTGACCTCGTACCCCGGCGATCTGCTCTCCTCACCGCCCGACCAGGCGTCGGCCGCCTTCACCGTCCACGCCGGCGGCCCCGCGCTGACCGGGGGCGAGGACGAGAAGGGCGGTTCCCCGGTGGCCGGGGTGCTGCCGCGCGGGGCGGACCGCTGGGCACAGGCGCTCACCGGACTGGTGGCCCGGCACGAACTCACCCTCGGCTTCGCGGCGTTCGCGCTCGGTGTGTCCCTGCTGCTGGGCGCCATGCACGCGCTGGCCCCGGGGCACGGCAAGACCATGATGGCGGCCGCGGCGACGGCGGGCGGTCGCAGCTCCCTGCGCGATGTGCTGGCCCTCGGGCTCTCGGTGACCATGACGCACACCCTCGGCGTCTTCGCCCTGGGCGCGCTGATCGTGGCGGGCTCGGCCGCGGCACCCACCGTGGTGTTCGCGCTCTCCATCGCGAGCGGCGCGCTGGTCGCGATCGCGGGCGCGCTGCTGCTGCGCCGGGCGTGGCGGAACCGCGGCCGTCCCCACGGCCACGCCCACGGTCACAGCCACGGACACGGTCACAGCCACGGACACGGACACGGACACAGCCACGACCATAGCCACCGCCCTGGGCACGGGCACAGTCATGGTCATCCGCACGGACACACCCCTGGGGCGGCGGACGAGGACCGGCTGCCGGTGCTCGCCTCCGCGCACCGGCACGAACCCACCCACGAGCACGAGTTGGCCGAAGGCCCGGTGGCCACGCTCACGGCGGAGCGTGAGGACCCCGAGCACACGCGCGGCCACCGGCACAGTCACAGCCCCGGCCACGATCACGACCACCACCACGGCCAGGACGGCGACCACGCGCACGCGCACAGCCACCTTCCGCCCGCCCCGGGTCTGCGCGGGATCATTCTCCTCGGCTTCGCCGGCGGACTGGTCCCGAGCCCGTCCGCCGTCGTGGTGCTGGTCGGCGCGGCCGCCCTCGGTCAGGCGTGGTTCGGGTTCCTGCTGGTGATCGCGTACGGTGCCGGGCTCGCCGTCACCCTCGCCGGGGCCGGCTTCGCGGTGGTACGGCTCCGGGAGACCACCACCCGCAGGCTGGCCGCCCGGCCCCGGGGCCGGTTCCTCGCGCTGACCCACCGGATGGCCCCGTTCGCCTCGGCCGCCGTCGTGCTCGCCCTCGGCTGCGGACTGCTGCTGCGCGGGGTCGTGACCGGCCTGGGGTGAGCCGCCGCCGTACCACGGTCAGAAGAACACACCGCACCGCAGCAGCACATTGGCGTACGGCCGCGCCTCACCGGTGCGTACGATCAGCCGCGCGCCCGCCGAAAGCCTCTTCAGCTCCTCGTGCGGGACGAAGCCGAGGTCCGGGAGCGGTGCCAGCAGCCGCGCCGCTTCCGGGTTCGCCTCCCGCACCTCGTGGGCGGCGGTCGCGCCCTCCACGACCAGCTCCGCCAGCAGCCCCTCCAGCACCTGGGCGAAGGACGGCACACCGGCCACGAAGGCCAGGTCCACCAGGCGCGGGCCGGCCGGGACCGGCATACCGACGTCGCAGACCAGCACGCCGTCCCCGTGGCCCAACTCGGCCAGCGCGCCCGCGAGATGACGGTTCAGTATGCCCGATTTCTTCACCGGGACACTCCCTGCTCCGACGGGTCACCGCTCGACAGCGCCGCCACTTCCGACGCCGTCGGGAACGAGGCCTGGGCGCCCGCCCTGGTGACCGCCACGGCGCCGACCCGCGCCGCGTAGGCGGCCGCCGTGGCCAACTCCTCGCCGGTGCCGAGCCGCCAGGCCAGCGCGGCGGTGAACGCGTCACCGGCGCCCGTCGTGTCCACGGCCCGTACCGGTACGGACGGCACGAGCGCCGTGGTACGGGCGTCCGCCACCAGCGCCCCGCGCGAGCCCAGGGTGATGACCACCGAGCGCGGCCCCAGCGCGAGCAACGCCCGGGCCCAGTCGGCCGGTTCGTCCCCGGGAGGGTTCCCCGGGGAGTTCCCCGTCGCGTTCCCCGCCGACAGCAGGACACGTGCTTCGTGCTCGTTGACGATCAGCGGATCGCACGCCGCGAGGATCTCGGCGGGCAGTTCCACCGGGGGCGACGGGTTGAGGACGAAGCGGGTGCCGGGCGCCAGCCCCCGTACCACCTCGGCGACCGTCTCCAACGGGATCTCCAGCTGGGCGGAGACCACCCGCGAGCCTGCCAGCAGCTTCGCCGCGTCCCATACGTCCTCGGGGGAGAGCCGGGCGTTGGCGCCCGGGGACACCACGATGCTGTTGTCCCCGGACGGGTCCACGGTGATCAGCGCCACCCCGGTGGGCGCCCCGCCGGACCGTACCCCTGCCGTGTCGACACCGGCCGTACGCTGCGAGTCGAGCAGCAGCCGGCCGTGCGCGTCGTCACCGACCCGCGCGAGCAGCGCCGTACGGGCGCCGAGGCGGGCGGCGGCGGCGGCCTGGTTGGCGCCCTTGCCGCCCGGGTGGACCGACAGGTCCGAGCCGAGGACGGTCTCGCCGGGGCCGGGGCGCCGCTCGACGCCGATCACCAGGTCGGCGTTGGCCGACCCCACGACCAGCAGGTCGTAGTCGTACATCGCTGTCTCTCTCCGTTTCCTCGGGGGGCTTCGGTGGGTACGGGCCCGCGCGGTGGGTACGGCCGCGCTTGGAGCGTACGGGCGCGCGCGGTGTGCGGCGGCCGTCAGGAGAAGTCGGCCACGTTCTCCGCCGTGACCACCTTCACCGGCACCTTCACCGTAGCGTCGATCTTCTCGCCCGCGGCGGCCTCGATCGCGTTGCGTACGGCGAGCTTGCCCAGTTCCTTGGGCTGCTGGGCCACCGACGCGTACAAGGTGCCCGCCTCGACCGCCTTCAGCCCGTCGGGCGTGCCGTCGAAGCCGACCACCGGGATCGACGCGCCCGCCCGGGATCCGAGCGCCTTGATCGCGCCGAGCGCCATCTCGTCGTTCTCGGCGAAGACACCGTTCACGTCACCGTTGGCCTGGAGCATGTTCGTCATCACGTCGAGGCCCTTGGTGCGGTCGAAGTCAGCGGGCTGCTTCGCGACGACCTTGATACCGGGGAACGCCTTGAGGCCCTGGGCGAAGCCCGCGCCGCGCTCCCGGCTCGCGGAGGTGCCGGCCGTCCCCTGGAGGATCACGATCCGGCCCGTGCCGCCGACCTTCTCGGCCAGTGTGCGTGCCGCCTGTTCGCCGCCCGCGACGTTGTCGGAGGCGACGAGCGTCGCGACCTCCGCCTGGTTGACCCCGCGGTCGGCGGCGATCACCGGGATCTCCGCCTTGTTGGCGGCGCGTACGGAGGGTCCCGCCGCGTCCGAGTCGACCGGGTTGACGATCACCGACGACATGCCCTCGCTGGTGAAATTCTGTATCTGGTTGGCCTGTTGGGAGGCGTCGTTCTGCGCGTCGGTGACGGTGAGCTGCACGCCCTTCGCCGCCGCCTCGGCCTGGGCACCGGCCTTCAGCTGTACGAAGAAGGGGTTGTTGAGCGTGGAGACGGACATCCCCAGCTTGGTCGCGCCGCCGGACGAGCCGTTGTTCCAGAAGGAGGCACCGCCGATGACGGCGGCCACCAGCACCGCGGCGACCGTGTACTTCACCGCTTGCGCCTTTCCGCCCCCGGGCCCGCCCGTACCGGCGGCGCCGCCCGCGACGGGAGTTGATCCGGCGCGCCGGCGCACCGTGTCGAGGAGCACCGCGAGCGCGATGACGACACCGATGACGACCTGCTGCCAGAACGCCGACACCGACAGCAGGTTGAGGCCGTTGCGCAGCACCGCGAGGATCAGCGCGCCGATCAGGGTGCCGGACGCCTTGCCGACCCCGCCCGACAGGCTCGCGCCGCCGATGACGACCGCGGCGATCGCGTCGAGTTCGTACCCCTGCGCGGCCTGCGGCTGCGCCGAGGAGAGCCGGGAGGCGAGGACGATGCCGGCGACGGCGGCGAACAGCCCGGACAGCGCGTAGACGGCGACCTTCTGGCGCTTGACCCGCAGCCCGGAGAGGCGCGCCGCCTCCTCGTTGCCGCCGATCGCGTACATCGAACGGCCGAGGTAGGTACGGCCCAGGACCACCGCGGTGATCAGCCCCATCACGATCATCACCAGGACCGGCACGGGCAGCCACCCGCCGAGCGTGTCGCCCAGCCGCGAGACCGAGGAGGGGAAGGCGATCGGGCTGCCCTGCGAGATCACCAGGGAGAGGCCGCGGCCCACCGAGAGCATGGCCAG
Source organism: Streptomyces sp. NPDC059255 (assembly GCF_042752355.1). NCBI lineage: Bacteria > Bacillati > Actinomycetota > Actinomycetes > Kitasatosporales > Streptomycetaceae > Streptomyces > Streptomyces sp. NPDC059255. The sequence continues at coordinate 46,145 of NZ_JBHYZP010000012.1, read as the reverse complement.
CGTGGCGATGAACGGCGGGAGTTTGCCGTACGAGACGAGCGCGCCGCTGACGAACCCGCACGCGATGCCGGTGGCGACGGCGAGGACGACGGCCAGCCACACCGGCACCCCCTCGGACGTGGCCGACCACGCCAGTACGGTCGCGGAGAGCGCCGCCACGGAGCCGACCGACAGGTCGATGCCCGCGGTGACGATGACGAAGGTGACACCGAACGCGAGGATCGCGGTCACGGCGGCCTGCACACCGACGTTCAGCAGGTTCTGCGTGGTGAGGAAGTCGCCGGACAGCAGCGACATCGCCACCACCAGGACGACCAGGGCGCTCAGGGCGCCGTTGTCGAGGAGGAGACGGCGGAGCCCCGGGGCGCCACCGCCGCCTGCTGTGCTCTTCTCGCTCTTGAGCGTGTCAGTGGCCACGGGAGCCCTCCACTCCTTCTTCGTCGGTGTTCGCGTTCGTCACGGTGTTCGTCACGGTGTTCGTTGTGGTGTTTGTCGCGGTGTTCGTTGTGGTGTTCGCTACGGGGGCGACGGCGGTGGTGCCGGCCGCGGACGGGCCGGTGCTCACGGCGAGTGCCATCACCGCGTCCTGGGTGGCCTCGGCGGCGTCGAGTTCACCGGCGATCCGGCCCTGGGCCATGACCAGCACCCGGTCGCTCATGCCGAGCACCTCGGGCAGATCGCTGGAGATCATCAGCACGGCGTGGCCCGCGGCGGTGAGTTCGTTGATGAGCTGGTAGATCTCGACCTTCGCGCCGACGTCGATACCGCGCGTCGGCTCGTCCAGGATCAGCACCCGGACATCGGCCAGCAGCCACTTGCCGATGACGACCTTCTGCTGGTTGCCGCCGGAGAGGGTGCCCACCCGCTGTTCGAGTCCCGCCATCCGCACGCCGAGCTGTCCGGCCATCCGGGCGGCGGCGGTGTGCTGGGCCTTGCGGTCCACCAGCCCGCCGCGGGTCGCGGAGCGCAGGGTCACCAGGCCGAGGTTCTCCGCGACGGAGGCGTCGAGCAGCAGTCCCTGCCCCTTGCGGTCCTCCGGCACGAGGCCGATCCCGGCGGCCATCGCCGCGCCGACGTCGTACCGCGGCAGGGGAGTTCCCGCCACGCGCACGGTGCCGGTGTCGTAGTGATCGGCGCCGAAGACGGCCCGTACCACCTCGGTGCGGCCCGCGCCCACCAGCCCCGCGAGGCCGACGACCTCACCGGCGCGCACCTCGAACCCCACGTCGTGGAAGACGCCCCGCCGGGTCAGCCCGCTCACACTGAGCAGGGCGGTGCCGGCCCCGGCGCGGCGGCGCGGGTACTGCTGCTCGATGCTGCGGCCCACCATGAGCCGTACGAGTTCGTCCTCCGGCGTCGACGCGGGCACCTGGCCGACACTGCGGCCGTCGCGCAGCACGGTGACCCGGTCGCCGAGCGCCGCGATCTCCTCCAGGTGGTGGGTGATGAAGACGATGCCCACCCCGTCCTCGCGCAGGGCGCGCACGATCCGGAAGAGCTTCTCGACCTCCTCGGAGGTCAGCACGGCGGTCGGCTCGTCCATCACCAGCACGCGCGCGTCCAGGTTGAGGGCCTTCGCGATCTCGACCATCTGGAGCCGGGCGATGCCCAGTTCGCGCACCTTGGTGTGGGGCGGCGTGGTGACGCCGACCCGCTCCAGCAGGGCGGCCGCGTCGGCCTCCATCCGCTTGCGGTCGACAAGGCCGAAGCGGCGCGGCTGGCGCCCCAGGAAGATGTTCTCGGCCACCGTCAGGTCGGGGACGAGGTTGAACTCCTGGTAGATGGTGGCGATGCCGAGCCGCTCCGCGTCCTGCGCGCCGTGGATCCGTACGTCCTCGCCGTCGACGAGCACCCGTCCGGAGTCGGGCCGGTAGGCACCCGAGAGCATCTTGATGAGCGTGCTCTTGCCGGCGCCGTTCTCACCGAGGAGGACGTGCACCTCGCCGCGGCGCAGGTCGAAGTCGACGCTGTCGAGCGCGACCACGCCGGGGAAGGTCTTGCGTATCCCTTCGACACGCAGCAACTCGTCCGGGTGACTCACGGGTCGCTCCTTCGCGATCGTGCTGATGGGTTTGGTTCCGACGACGGGACGGGATCCGGTGACCCCGGCTCCGGTGAACTCGGCTCCGGTGACCCCGGCTCCGGTGAATTCGGCTCCGGTGAATCCGGTTCGGTGCGGCCCGGTGGAAGGTCCACGCGGCCCCGCGGGGGGCCGACGCGGCCCGGCGTACGGCCCGCGCCGCACGAACTGCGGACGACCAGCCGGGCCGGCAGGGTCACGGACGGCGGCTCGCGGCCCGCGATGCGCTCCACCAGCGCCCGTACGGCGGCCCGCCCCAGCTCGTCCGTCGGCTGTGCGACGGCCGTGATCGGCGGGTCCGTGTGCACGAACCAGGGGATGTCGTCGAACGCGGCGAGCGCGATGTCCTCGGGGACCCGCAGACCTCGGGCGCGGAACGCGTCGAGCGCGCCGAGCGCCATCAGGTTGTCCGCGGCGAACACGGCGTCCGGCGGCCGCGGCAGATCGAGGAAGCGCTCGGCGGCCCGGCGTCCGCTCTCCGCCTGGAAGTCCCCCTGGCCGATGTACGCCTCCGGCAGCGCCACCCCGTGCTCACCGAGCGCCGCGCGGAACGCGTCCACGCGCTCGCTGCCGGTGGTGGTGGCCGCGGGACCCGCGATGATCGCCGGCCTGCGGTGGCCGAGGGCGAGCAGATGGGCGACCAGTTCCCGCACGGCGGCGCGCCCGTCCGCCCGGACGACCGGCACATCCACCCCCGGGATCCACCGGTCCACGAAGACGACGGGCGTCGCGGCGCGCACCGCGTCGATGATCAGCTTCGCCCCCCGGTCGGCGGGGGACAGGAGCAGCCCGTCGATCCGGCGGTCCAGCAGCGTACGGACGTGGTGGTCCTGGAGCTCCGGCCGCTCGTCGGCGTTCCCGATGATCACGCTGTAGCCGAGGGCCCGCGCCTCCTCCTCCACGGCGCGCGCCAGGGAGGTGAAGTACGGGTTGAGTACATCGCTGATGACCAGGCCGAGGGTGCGGGTCTCGTCGGTCCGCAGGGAGCGGGCCACCGCGTTGGGCCGGTACCCCAGCGCGGCGACCGCGGCGAGCACCCGGGCGCGGGACTCCGGGCTGACCGACGGATGGTCGTTGAGTACGCGGGACACCGTGGCGGCGGAGAGACCCGCCTCGGCCGCGACGTCCTTGATGGCCGCCATCGTCGGTCCACCTCCTCGTGGAATCGATTACATGATGGATTGGAATCGATTACACGTGCGGAAGGCAAGACTCCGGGGGTATCCCGAGACCTGATCGTGATGAAACCGGGGCGGTGACCCGGCCGGGTCACCGCCCCGCCGGGTCAACCGCGCCCGCCGTGCTCGCCGTGCTCAGTCGCGCAGGCCCTACTCAGCCGCGCAGGCCCGGCGCCTCCCGGATGAAGGTGTCCAGGACCCCGTCCGCGACCTTGATCGTGCCCTGCGGCCGGGTCGTGCCCGGGATCGTCCTGATCGCGGCGGCCCGGCGGGCCAGCTCGGCCGCCTCGGCGAAGCAGGCCTCCCCGCTGCCGCCGCCGAGCTGCTCCCGCAGCCCCTCCACGGTGGCGTCGAGCGAGTCACCCCACAGATCGAGCGCCGTCAGCCACGGCGCCGTCTCCCTGAGGAAGCCCTGGTCCGCCACTCCCTCCCGGATCCGCTCCGGCGCGTCGGCGAGCTCACGGGCCCGGGCGGCGAGTTCGCCCAGCGCGGCCCGCCGCTCCTGGGCGGAGCCCGTGGCCCATACGGCACGGAACTCGTCCAGCGCCGCGCGCAGCGCCGGTGCCTGCGGCTGCCAGTTCTCCGGGCCGAACGTCGGCGCGAGATGCTGCGTGTCGAAGAAGGCCAGCAGCGCCCGCGTGGTCGCGGGGTCGCCGCCCGACAGATGACCGGCCGCCGCGCGCCAGGTCCGCCCGGCGTCGTAATCCTGATCGTTCCAGGCGAAGGACGCCCCGCCGAAGAGCGCGACCTTGCTCGCGGCCGCCTGGTTCATGGGGTTGAGGACGATGCCGCTCAACTCCTCGTGCAGCCCCGCCTCGCGACGGTCGTACGGGGCCATCAGCAGCCGGCCCGTGGTCTGCCCGTAGTCGTTGACCGGATAGTTGTCCCAGAGGAACACCTTGCGTCCCCAGACCGTCGAGGCCGCACGGGCGTCGGCCACACTGATCGACGGCGGGACGACGTCGTTGCCCGTCCACTGCACGACCACCTGGGGGTCGAGCTGCTCGCGCAGCACCTTCTTGTAGGGCGAGTCGGCCATGTCGGAGTACTCGGTGGGCACCATCTGGAGCGGCTGGGCGCCGGCATGCGTCCCGATGAAGTCGCGCTGCACCGCGTTGAGAAGATCGGCCTGTGCCTGCCCCGCGGCCGCCCGGCCCGGAGCACCGTACTTCGCCCGGTCCGCGTCGCAGTTCCAGCTCGTGTAACTGATGTCGTCCAGCGCCACGTAGAAGCTGCGCCCGCCCTGCGCGTAGAGGGATGCGAGCTTGCTCTCCAGGGCTCGCACGTCGTCGGGATCGCTGTAACAGATGGAGAGGCCGGGGGAGATGGCATAGGTGAAGTCGACATGGTGGGTGGTGGCGCGCTCGATCAGCTCGCGCAGGGCGGCCAGCCGGTCGGCGGGGTAGGCGTCGCGCCAGCTCTCGCGCAAGTACTCGTCGTCCTTGGGTGCGTAGATGTACGTGTTGGCCTTGACCGCGCCGTAGAAGGCGAGTTGGTCGAGCCGGTCGGCGTGCGACCAGGGGGCGCCGTAGAAGCCCTCGATGCTGCCGCGCAGGGCCATCAGGGGATGGTCGGTGATCGACACGGCCGCGATGGTTCTGCGCGCGGGGGTCACCAACTGCCGGAAGGTCTGCGCCGCGTAGTAGACACCGTCCGCGTCGTTGCCCGCGAGGACGGCGGTGGAGCCGGTACGGCGGTCGCCCGCGGTGGTGGCGAGGGAGTACCCCTCGGCGGCGAGCGTATCGGGGACGCTTCCGCCCGCCGTACGCAGCGCGCGGGCCACCGGCCCGTCCCCGATCGAACCGACCACGACGGTGAGGCCGGGCCCCCGTCCGCCGCCGGCGCGAGCCGGGGTCCGGGCGGATTCCCCCGCGCCGATGGTGACTTCGCCGAGCGCCACCCCATCGAGCGCCACCTCGTCGATCGTGCGGGCCCCGGCCGAGGCCAGGGCCTTCCTGATCACATCGAGACCGGCGGCGTCGGCACCCTCGCCGACGACCAGCCGGACCCGGTCCGGTACGGACAGGGCGCGTCCCGCGGCCGTCATGCGCTGCGGGGTGGGGGTGACGACCGGGAGCCGGTCCGGCGTTGCGGACGTGCCCGCGGGCGCCGCGGTGAAAGAGGCGGGCGGGGTGAGGCCGGTGAGCGGGGTGAGGGCGGTGAACGTCAGTGCCAGGGCGCCGAGTAGGGGGAGGCCGAGAAGGGAACGTCCGGGGTGGTGCCTTCGGGACCAACGGGGCACGGCAACTCCAAGGGGAGCTGGACTCGGTCACCGGCCGGTGACCGATTGGTCTAAACCACCATTCGGGGCGACGGGTGTCAAGATGGCGCGGCCGGACGAATTCCACTGGTGGGGACGTGAATATCCCACTTAGTATCCGAACGTGAAAACGCCGACGGACACGCCGTTCCATGACATCCGTGACGTTCCGTCGGTCAGTATCGGACCACTGCTCCGGGACCCCGATCCCCGCGTGCGCCACCGCGGACTCGTACTCCTCGCCGAGTCCCTCGCCGCCTGCCCCGCCCCGGGACTCGCCCTGGGCCCCGCCCCGGACGGAGCGGCCGGGAGCGGGGCCGCCGACGTGCCCGGGAGGGCCGAACTCGCCGCGCTGCTCCCCCTGTCGGTGACCGGGCCGCCCGAGTCCGCGCTCCTGCTGGCGGAGCTGTACGAGCGCCTGGGGCCGTACGTTCCGCAGGGGCGCCGCCCGGCGTGGCGCACGGCCGGACTGCCGGAGCGCGTACGGATCGCCTGGCTCCGCGCCGAGCTGCACGACGAGCCCGAGGTGCTCCGTACCGAACCCCCGGGTGAACTGCTGTACCAGGCCGTCCGGGGGCTGGACGTGACCCGCTCCCACCGGCCCCAGCGCCTGCTGGCGGAGCTGGTGGGGTGCGGCGATCCCGGGGTACGGGCCCACGCGGTCCGGTTCGCCCGGCAGGGCCTGCGTGCCGGACTCCTCGCGCCCGCGCTCGTCCGGGCCCGGCTGCTCGACCTGGCGCGGGCGGACGATTCCGCAACCGCGACTGCGGCGCTCACCGAACTCGCCGAGCCCTGGGCGGCGTTGGAGCCGTTGCCGCCCGGAGAGCCGGGCGGACTCCTCGACACCGATACGGATGCCACGGATGCCGGAGGTCCCGCGTCGGAGGCCGACGCGACCGCGGTGGGCGGCGCGGGCGCGGCGGGCGGCGCGGGCGCGGCGGGTGTCGCCGAGGCCGCGCTCCTGGTCGCCGCCCGCCACGGGCACCGGGACCCGCTGTGGCGGGTCGTCGCCGATCAGGCCCGGTCGCCCGCCCTGCGGCGGCGGGCCATGGAACTGCTCGGCGGGCTCGCGGAACGCGCGGACATCGACGGGCTGACCGCCCTCGCCGCCCGCGACCCCCTGCTCCTCGGCGGAGCGGCGATGACCTGTCTGCGCGGGCTCCACCGGCGCGGACACTTCCCGGCGCCGCCGGCCGTCCCCGCGCTCGTCGGAGTGGTCCTCGCGGACCACACGATCGAGCCCCGCGCCTTCGCCACCGTCCTCTTCACCTGCCGACGGGAGGTGTTCGACGCGCTCGTCGACGCGCCGGCGGACGCCCCCGGCTGGCCACGACGGCTCGCCCTGCTCGTCGAGGTGGCCCGGCAGGGCGCGGGGGAGCTGCCGATCGGCGACGCGATCACCCGCGTCCTGCCGTCGGCCGCCGATCCCGAGCCGTTTCTCGACGCGCTCCGCGAACTGCGCCACACCGGAGCCGAGGAAGCCGTCATCGCCGCGCTGCCCGCCGCGCCGGCGGCGGCCCTGGACGCGCTGGAGGCGCTCGGGGGAGAGCGCACCGTACGGATGCTGGCCGAAGGGCTCGGCCTGACCCGGGAGGCGGGCGCGGAAACCATCGAACCGCCGCTGCGAGCCGTGCGCCACCGGGCCCTGGAACTGCTCTGGTCGCTGAACACCGACCCGGAACGGCGCCGGCGCCTCCTCGGGTGCCTCGATCCCACCCAGCTCCCGCCCGGGATCGCCGCCGACCTCGGCGGACCCGACGAGCGGGAACTCACCCTGCTCCGCTCCCATCTCGACCCGGCCGAACCGGTCGCCGCGCTGCTCAGGCTGGCCGCGCACGGCGGCTCCGGTACGGTGCCGGTCCTCACCGATCTGCTGCTGCGCGTCGTGGCCGAACGCGCCGCCGCCTGGGAGCCCGGCGCGGTGCCGGCAAACCCCGAGGCGGGGCGGTTCGCCGCGGCGCGGCCCACCGCGCCCGCCGCCGAACCCGCCGTGCCCCAGGAGGTCGTGGACGCCCTGTGCGCCCTCGCCGGCCGGCTCCACGCGCGGCGCCGGATCCGGCCGGTCTGTCTGCTCGGCGCGGCCGACGCCCGGGAGGCCGGTCACGCGCTCGTCGCGACCATGGCGCTCGACCTGCTGGACCGGCCGGGGCTGACCGACGGCGAACGCGCGATCCTGCTCGGACTGCTCCTCACCGTCCCCTCCGCGGCGACCCGCCCCCGGGTGCACCGCCTCCTGCGCCACCGCGACCGCCATGTACGCAAGCAGGTGATCGCGCTGCTCGCCGCGGACGACACGGGGGACGACGCCCGGGCGCTCTCGGCGAGCCTGATCACCCTGACCACCGCCCCGGACATCCAGACCGTACGCCAGGCGCTGCTGGCCCTCGGCCACGCGCGGGCCCACTGGGCGTCGCCCGCGATCGCCGCGTGTCTCGACCACCCGAACATGAACATCAGGAAGACCGCCGCCGGGGTGCTGGCCCGCGCGGGCGCACCCGCGGCGGTTCCGGCACTCCTGCGCCACCTGGGCCGGGAGACCAATCCAGGGCTGCGCACCGCACTCGTCGCGGCGCTGCGCGCCGTCCTCGGCGACGCGTACCTGGCGACCCTGCTCGCGGCGGCCGAGCACGACCCCGAAGAGCCCAGCCATATAAGGCTGTTGACGGCCGGACTCGACGGCGTGCTGACGGCGCGCACGGTCTCCGCCCTGACCGACCAGGCGTCACCGCTGGGCCCCGTGCTGCTCGCCCTGGTGAAGGACGGCCGTATCGGCCTCGCCTCCTACCTGCCCGCCGGCCTCGCGGCGGACCCGGACGCCGGATCGCTGCTCTCCCGGGGCTGGCAGGACGCGGTCGCCCTGCGGATCGCCGAACGGCACGAGCCGCTTGCCCCTCAACTCCTGTGCGGGCTACGGCCGATGCTGGGCGACTGGCTCCGGCTGGCCGGATCGGCGCCCGCCGCCCGCGAGCGCGTCCTGCGGCTCACGCTCCGTATCTGTCCCGCGCCCTGGACGGACCACGAACGCCACGCCTTCGGGCGCTCGGCCCGCACCCTGCTCGCCGGACTCGCCGACGTACACGTACAAGAAGACCTGGACCGGCCAGGCACGGACCGGCGGGACGCGGGCGGCGCGGATCGTTACGCGCGTGACCTGGTCGCCGTACTCGAAGCGGCCGTGCCGTCGCTGCCGGTCCTGGAGCGGTCGGCCGTCGCCGACGCGGTACGGGCGCTGCCCCCGGCAGGCCCCGGAACGCGCTCCGCGCTCTCCCTGCTGCGGGCCTGCGACGCCGTCCTGGTCCGTGCCGATCTCGACCGGGCGCTGGCCGCCGCCCGGCTCGCCGCCGACCCCAGGGGTGCCCAACAGGGCGTACTGCACGAGGCGTTCGGCGTTCGTCCCGCCGGGAGGGCCGAGACCCCCGCGCCACGCACCGCCCCGGACGGCGCCGAACGCGCCTGCGCCGCCCCGGACACCTTCCGCCGCCGCGCCGACGGCGTGCCCCGCTCCCGCGACCGGCTCGCCGCGCTGGCGGCGCGCTACCCGGACGGCGGGGCCGAGGAGCGCGCCGCCCTGCTCGACCTGATGACCGAACTCCAGCCCCTCGGCACCCCGCCCTGGACCCTCGCCGAGGAAGCCGCCGCGCCCCCGCCCGCACCGCGGACCGTACGCGGCGACGACCTCGACCAGCCGCGCTCCGCCGCCCTCCGCACCCGCCTGCTGGCCCTGCTGGAGGACGGTCCCGAGGAGCGCCGGAACGCCGCCGCCGCGACGCTGCTGACCTGGCCCGAGCCGGGCACCGCCCGGACCGTCCTCCGCGCCTTCCTCCGGGGCCGGGTCACCGTGCCCGGCGCCACGGGGCTCCACCACGCGCTGACCTCGCTGGCCCGTACCGCGCAGGGGCGGGCCGAGTTGGGCGGCGCCGGGATACGGGACGACCGGCTGCTCTCCGCGGCCCGCGCGGCCACCGGCCGGGAGCTGGAGCCGCTGCTCCCCGTGCTGCTCGACCGGTGGGAACACGGATCCCCCGACGCGCGCCGCACCGCCGCGGACCTGCTGCGCCGGGTGGACGACGATGTCCTGGCGGCCCATGTGGAGGACCGGCTCGACGCCGGCGCCCGGGGGTTCGCGGAGTTCCTGGCCGGCCGGGCGCCGCTCCGCACCCCCGCGCTGAGCCGGGTCCGCCGACAGCTACGGGCCGAAGGGCACGGCGAACGGGCCGACGCGCTCACCCTGGCGGCCGGTCCACTGCGGGGCCCCGACGCCGAGCGGCAGGACGCCGCCGCCCTCGCCGCGCTCCGCGAACACCCGTCGGCGGGGAACGACCCCCGGCCGTCCCCGCCGTCCCGGCGGGAGCTGCTGGCACTGGCCCGCACGGGCGCCCCGGAAACGGTCCGCCGGGCGCTCACCCGGCTCGCCGAGGAGCACACCGGCCCCCGGCCGGACCGGGATCCCGAACTCCACGCCGTCCTCACCGAGTTGCTGGCCCACCCCCGGGCCGGGATCCGGCTGCGCGCGCACCGGGTCTCCCGGGCGATGCTGGACCGTACGGCCCATCTGCGCCATACGGAACTCCTGTTGCACGACGCCCAGCCCGACATCCAGCGCATGGCGATCAGAACCCTCAGCCACGCCGCCTGGGAACCCGCGATCCCCACCGTGGTCGAACGGCTCGCGCATCCCCACCCCGCCGTGCGGGCGGCGGCGGCCGAAGGCCTCGCCACGCTCGGCACCCGCGCGATCCCCGCGCTGCGCCACGCCGCCGACCACGCCCGCCCCGACCGGCGCTCCCGCTACACGGACGTGCTCGACCGGATCACGTCCACCGGGACCGGGTAGAGAGTCGCGCGGGCAGGCGGGGCCGACTCCGTGCGGCGGTGGTGCGGCGCGTCAGCGCCAGCGCGGCAGATCCGTGCCCCAGCGCGTCGGCGGGGCCGGCCAGGTGACCGGCGCGCCCGCGTAGTGCACCGGGGAGAGCGCGTGGCGCAGCGGCCCGTAGGCGGACGGCGTCTCGGTGAGCCAGGGCGCCGGATCGTACGGGCCGCCCTCCACCGGCGCGTGCCGGACCCCGTGCAGCAGCCAGGACGCGGTCCCCGCGAGCGAGAACCGCAAGTGCCGTCCCTCGGCCGCCGTCTGACGTTCCGTCAGGGCACGCAGGATCCCGGCCGCGATCAGATACCCCGTACCGTGGTCGAGTGCCTGCGCCGGCAGGGCGCCCGGAGTGCCGTCGGCCGCCGCCTCGCTCGCGGCGATACCGCTCGCCGCCTGGACGAGGCTGTCGAAGCCCCGCCGCGCCGCCCACGGCCCCGACCAGCCCCAGGCGCAGAGCTGCGCGACGATCAGACCGGGCCGCCGGGCCAGCAGCGCGTCGGGGGCCAGCCCGTGCCGGTCGAGCGCGCCGGGGCGGTACCCGGTCACCACGACGTCCGCCGTGTCGAGCAGTTCCTCGAAGACCTGCCGGTCGCGGGAGGCGCCGAGGTCCAGCAGGGTCGAGCGCTTGCCCGGACCCGTGTCGGTGTGGGCGTCGGCCTGCTCCGGGAGGCGGGGCGAGTCCACCCGCAGGACATCGGCGCCCAGCAGCGCCAGGGTCCGGGTCGCGACCGGGCCCGAGATGACCCGGGTCAGGTCCAGCACCCGTACGCCCTCGGCCGGGAGGGCGGCCGAGGGCAGCACCCGGGGCGGGCCCTCCCCGGCCGTCCGGGTCTCGGCCAGCGGCAGCGCTTCGCCGCCGGGAGACAGCGGGACGGTGGGGTCCGACGGCGTGGGCGCCACGGCCACGGCGAGGCCGCCCGCCGCGTAGACGGCCTCCTGGATCTCCCGGGCCGGGCGTGTCGCCAGCTCCTCCGCGAGCCGCCGGGTCGTCGCCGGGGTGTCACCCGCGTCCCGGATGTCCAGGGCGCCCAGCAACCGGGCCCGGTGGTGCGGGTAGTTGGCGTGCGTACGGACCCACCCGTCGGCCGTGCGCCAGAACCCGGAGAGCGGCGCGAACGTCGTGGGCGCCCGCCCGTCGATCCGCAGATACCGCTCGCTGACGAACGCCGTGGCGACCGCCCCCTCCCGTACCCGTACCGCCGGTACGGACACCCCGCGGCGGAGCGCGAGCAGTTCCGCGGCGGCCAGCGAGCACACTCCCACGGTCGCCCGCGCCAGCTCCCGCACGGGGAGCCGGGCGGTCAGCACCTCGCCCGCGCCCTCGTACGTCACCGACCGCGCGAGCCCGTCCCGGCCGCCGAGCGCCGCCCACGCGTGGACGGTCGCCGCGTCGTTTCCTTGCGTCATGGGGCTATTGTCCCGTGCCGGACGCGCGGAACGAAGCGCTTCCGTCCCGGAGGGGCGTGAGCGGCGGGCCGACCGGTCACCGGGGCGGGCGCGGCGGCCCGGCCATCACCCGGTGACCGGCCGGCCGGTCACCAGGTGATGGGCAGCTCGTACAGACCGCTGAAGAACTCCTTCGACCGCCAGCGCAGCTCGTCCACCCCGACGGCGAGGCGCAGCCCCGGCCACCGGTTGATCACCTGCTCCAGCGTCACCTGGAGCTCCAGCCGGGCGAGGTGCGCGCCCAGGCAGTAGTGCGCTCCGTGCCCGAAACTGACATGGGTGTTGCCCGGACGGTCGAGCACCACCCGGTCCGGCTCCGGGAAGACCCCGGGATCCCGGTTGGCGGCGGTCGGCGACACGATGACGGGGTCTCCCGCCCGGATCAGTACACCGCCCAGCTCGATGTCCTCCATGGCGTACCGCGGCAGGACCACCCCGTTGAGCAGCGGCACGAAGCGCAGCAGCTCCTCGACGGCCTTCGGGATGAGGCCGGGGTCGGCCCGCAGCCGGCCCAGCATGTCGTCGCCGTTCTCCTGGTGGAGCAGCATGAGTGAGAAGAAGTTGCCGATCTGGTTGGTGGTGGTGACGAATCCGCCGATGAGGAGTTCGCCGAGGATGTCGATCAGCTCGCCCTCGTCGATGATCCCCTCCTCGTCGAGCCCGCGGACCAGGATGGTGAGCAGATCGTCGGCCGGCTCCCGGCGGCGCGCCTCCACCCAGCCCTTCATCCGGGCGTTGAAGAGGCCGGCCTCCTCCAGGATCGTCTCGGGCGGGGTGCTGCCCGAGCAGACGACGTCCGCCCAGTGCCGTACATGGACATGGTCGGGGTAGGGGATCCCCACCAGTTCGCAGATGATCGTCATGGGCAGCGGGAAGGCGTAGTCCTCGATCATCTCCGCGGGGGCGCCGGCCTCCTCCATACGGTCGAGCAGCCCGTCGGCGGTCTGCCTGATCCGGTCCCGCAGGCGCTCGATCCGGCGTGCGGTGAACTCCTTGCTCAGCAGGGAGCGCATCCGGCCGTGGTCCTGGTCCGCGCTGGTGAGGAGGCCGCCGCTGATCCTGGGCATCCGCTCGATACGGGGATGGTCGCGGTGGACCGCCTCGCCGATGCTGAAGCGGGGGTCGGAGAGGACGGCGCGGACGTCCTCGTGCCGGGTGGCCAGCCAGGAGTCCTCGCCGTAGGCCAGGCGCACCCGGGCGAGGGGCTGGTCCCACAACCGCTGGTATCCGGGGTGCGGATCCAGACCGCCGAGGTTCCAGAAGGGGTAGGAGAGTGGTTCGGGGCGCTGCGTGGACTGCTGTTGCGACTGGGGAGACATGGGGGTGTCCGCCTTTCCTTGCGCGGTCCTGGAAGGAACTGGTTACGGGGTGAAGGGCCTACTGGGTTACGGGCCCAGGGGGTTACGGGCCTACGGGCACGACGACATGGGTGGGCGGTGGCGCGGTGTCGTCGACCGAGGCGGTGAAGTCGACGCCGTCGTCCCGGCAGATGAACTGCATGACCTGCCGTCCGGCGCCGGCGGCCCTGATCAGACCGCCGGTGGTGGCCCAGACGCCGGAGAGGTAGAAGTTCTCCAGGCCGGGCAGGGCGGGACCGTGCTTCTTGACGAGTTCCTCCATCGTCTCGCCGCCCTCGACGAAGGGCTGCCAGCCGAGGACGGTCCCGTTGTAGCTGCCCGTGTAGCGGATCTGGGTGAGCGGGGTGGAGGTGTCACGTACCGCGATGGAGTTCCGCAGCCCCGGGTAACGCTCCTCCAGGAAGTCGACGACGGTGTCCCGCACCCGGCGTTTCGCCGCCGAGTAGGGCCGGCCCCGCCGCACCGGCAGAGTGTGCAGCTCCCCGCCGCGGCGGAGCCGGCTGAACTGCTCGGGCCCCTCGCTCAGTTCCCGCCAGGGCTCGACGTCGGAGAAGTACGTGGCGTAGATGACGGTCGTGTCGTCCGGCGACAGCTCGGGGTAGAACCGGCTGCGGAACTGGACGTTGATGCTCGGATGGCGGATGCCGGTGAGCTTGGCGACCGTCGCCTCGTCCAGGAGATGGGTCGTGGTGGGCTCCCCCTCGGGAAACCCCGCCCGCAGCCCCAGGAACACACTGACATAGCCGGGGAAGACCATCCCCGGCTCCTCGATGGTCTTGGTGAACAGCCGCCGGTACTCGTCGTCGAGGTACTGGCCGTCGAGGAACTTCATCAGGGTGGTGGGGCCGTCGCACGCCGAGACGACGATGTCCGCGCGGTACTCCCGCCCGTCCACCAGCCGCACGCCCACCGCGCGGTCGTTCTCCACGAGGATCCGCTCGACCTTCGCGTTGTACGTGACCTCGCCGCCCAGCCGCCGGTACCGGTCCGCGATGGAGCGGGCGAGCCCGAGCGAGCCGCCCTCCGGCACCCCGGCCGATCGGTTGGCCTGCGACGCCATCTGGAAGTAGAAGGGCAGCACGGGGAAGTTGGGGTGCTTCTCCAGCAGGATGTAGTTGAACGCCTCCCGCAGCAGCGGGTCCTGGAAGCGGGACGAGTACTCCGTCATCAGGACGGACATCGACGTGCGGAAGAGATTGAGGTACGGGACGAAGCCGGCCAGCATGCGCCACCGCTCCCACCGGCCCATCAGCCCCACCGGCTTGAGGAACGGGTAGGCGGGCAGGGCGGTACGGAACTTGCGCAGCCCGGCGCAGAACGACCTGATGAGACGGGCGTCGGCGGGGGAGAGGGAGAGCAGATGGGCTTCGAGCCGGTCCGGGTCGGAGTAGAAGTACACGGCCCGGCCGTCCTGGCCGCGCACGATGTTGAACACGTCGAAGTGGCGCATCTCCTTGCCCTGCAGGGCGCCGAGTTCGAGCCAGATCTGATGCATCTCGTTGCCGGGCCCGTTGCCCAGCAGCCAGCTGATGCAGCAGTCGAAGGTGAAGTCGCCGCGGCCCCAGCCGGTGCAGCAGCCGCCGGGGATCTCATGCATCTCGAAGACCTGGCTGCTGTAGCCGTTCATCTGCGCGTAGCACCCGGTGGACAGGCCACCCAGCCCCCCACCGATGACGATCATGGATTTTCTGCGGGGTCGGGCAGGCGCCATGCCGTGCTCTCCTCGATGTCCTCGGTGTCCTCGTCGGCTGTCGTGCAGGTGTTCCCGGCGGTCGGCCGCGGTGGCGCTCACCGGACTCCCCGCTGTTCGAGCTGCGGCAGCTTCCCCAGCTTTCCCGGGTGCCAGGGCTCGGTGCCGCCGCTCTCCCAGGCCCGGAACTCCAGGCCCAGCTCCGCGCAGAGGTACTGCGTCACGAACCGTCCGCTCGACGCCGCCTTGATCAGGCTCCCGCCGCCGAACCACTGCCCGGCCAGCGAGAAGCCGCGCAGCCCCGGCAGCCGCATCCGGTCCTTGTTGATCAGCGCGGTGATCACGTCGTCGGCGTCGGTGAACGACTTCCACGCGAGGATGGAGCCGCCCTGCACCCCCGTGTACCGCTCCGTGGTCACGGGCGACGCCACGTCGATGACCTCGATGGCCGGTCCGATGCCCGGATGGTGCCGCTCCAGGAAGGCCCGTACGAAGTCGGCCACCTCCTGCTTGCGCGCCCAGTACCCCTTGCGGTCCGTGCGCCGCAACTGCTTCCAGTACGCGTAGTCGCTGAAGTAGGTGCAGTGCACGACGGACTTCCCGGGCGGCGCGAAGCCGTCCGAGTACCGCGAACGGAGCTGCACGACCAGGCTCTTCTGACTCACGCTCGGCAGGGCCGCGCAGTCCTCGTCGGAGAGCAGATAGGTGGTGCTGTGCCGCTCCCGCTCGCCGAACTCGCCCTTGAGGCCGACGAAGGCGGAGACGACCCCCGGGTAGAGCATCTCCGGGCGGTCCATCATCTCGTTGAAGAGGGTGTCGACCTTCGGGCTGGAGTACGCGCCGCCCAGCAGCTTGTTGATCGTGGTGTAGCCGTCGCAGGTGGCGACCACATGGTCGGCGTAGTGCCGCTCCCCGCCGCGCAGCTCCACCCCGATCGCCCGGTCGTTCTCGACCAGGACGCGCTCCACCCGCGCCCGGTAGTCGACCCGTCCGCCCAGCGAGGTGTACCGCTCCTCGACCGAGCGCGCCAGCCCCAGCGAGCCGCCCTGCGGGAACCCGGCGTTGCTGTGGTGGGCGCTGGCCATGTTGAACAGGTAGGGCAGCAGCGGGAAGACCTCGTGGTCCTGGAAGAAGATGAACGGGAACGCCCGGCGCAGCAGCGGATCCTGGAACCGCTCCGTGAACCGCTCCATCCGGGTCGCCGCCGTCCGCCAGAACAGCAGGAAGTCCGGCAGGACGATCCGCAGCGTGGCGAGCTTCTCCCGGACCGACTGGAGGGGCGGCGGGGTGAGGAACGGATAGTGGTTGATGGCGATGAAGCGCCGCAGGTCGCGGCAGAAGGCACGGATCGGCTTGGCGTCGGCGGGCGAGATCTCCAGGAGATGCGCCTCCAGCCGGTCGGGGTCGTTGTAGAAGGTCACCGCCCGGCCGGACTCGTCGACGACGGTGTTGAACATCTCGAAGTTCGCGATGCTCTTGCCGTCGAGGGCGCCCAGCTCCCGCCACAACCGGTTGGCGTCGTTGTTCCGGCCGGTGCCGGTGAGCCACTCGATGCAGTAGTCGAAGACGTACCCCTGCCGGGACCAGGCCGTGCAGCACCCTCCCGGCAGGACGTGCCGCTCGAAGATCCGGGTCTCGGCGCCGCTCATCTCCGCGTAGCAGCCGGTGGACAGACCGCCGATGCCGGCGCCGATGACGATGACGCGGGGACGGTCGCCCGGCGCCCGCTCACGCGGCTGCCAGACGGGACGGTTCTCACGCGACATGGGGCTCATCTCCGGCGAGGTCGGTGGCTCCGGTCATGACGGCGAGGGTGAGTTCGGCGTTCCGCGCCAGGTACTTCTCGTCGAGCATCTCCGCGTGCGTGCCGTGGCCGCGCAGCAGCTCCGTACGGCTGGTCGAGGTGCCGTGCCAGGTGCCGCGCTGCCCCGCCGCGTAGAACGCCGTCTTCCGTTCGTCGGAGATCACACTGACCGTGCCCGAGACGGTGCCGGTGTTGGGCGTACGTCCGCAGAAGTCCAGGTACTCCCTGGCCTGGGCGAGGGTCGCGTCGGTGACCGCCGTGGAGCCGGTGTGGCGGCGCAGATGGCCGCGCAGTTCGTTCTCGAACGCCTCGATGTGCTCGTCCGCGAGCGCCTGGGCCTCCACGATCCGGTACGAGTCCATGATCACCACATGGGGGACCGCGCGCCCGCGCCGTTCGAGTTCCTTGGCGACCTCGAAGGCGAGATTGCCGCCGAGGGAGTATCCGAAGAGCGAGCAGGCGCCGTCCGGGCGGAGCGACTCGACGAGATCCGCGTAACGGATCACCTTGTCGTCGCCGTCGACATGGTTGAACGCGACGAGCTCATGATGGGGCAGGTGCTCGGCGAACCTCCGGTAGACGAGGCCGTGCCCGCCCGCCGGCGGGAAGCAGAACAGGGTCGGGCCCCGGCCGGCGTTGAAGGTCAGGTACGGGCTTCCGCCGGAGATCTCGCCGGTGATGATCGACTCGACCGTCTTCGCCATGCCGTGCAGCGTCGTGACCTTGAAGAGCAGACTGACCGGCACGGTGATGTTGAACTCGGCCTGGAGCCGGTGGATCAGCTCGATCAGCTTGATGGAGCTGCCGCCCGACGCGAAGAAGTCGCTGCGCAGCCCCACCTGTTCCTGGGAGAGCAGGGACTGCCAGTGCGCCGCCATCCGCTGCTCGTAGAGGGTGACCGGCGGCTCGTGGCTCTCCTCGCCGGACTCGGCCGGCGGCTCGGGCAGCGAGGCGACGTCGACCTTGCCGTTCGCGGTGAGCGGCAGGGCGTCCAGCGCCGTGAAGCGCGCCGGGATCAGATAGGTGGGCAGCCGGGTGGCGAGATGCCGGCGCAGCTCGCCCGCGTCCGGCGCGGCCCCCGCCACCGGGACGTAGTACGCGCACAGCACGGACTCGCCGTGGGCGTCGGCGCGGACGGTGACGACCGCCCGGCTCAGCCCCGGCAGGGAGACCAGCAGCGACTCGATCTCGCCCGGCTCGATCCGGTGGCCGCGCACCTTGAGCTGCGCGTCGGCGCGGCCGAGGAGGTGGACCAGCCCCCGGGCGTCCCGCCGGGCCAGGTCGCCCGTGCGGTAGAGCCGCTCGGGCGCCGCCCCGGGGCCACGCCCCAGCGTCAGCTCCACGAAGCGCTCCGCGGTCTGCTCCGGGTCGCCCGCGTAACCGAGGGCGAGCCCCGCGCCGCCGACCCAGAGTTCGCCGGTCACCCCGGGCGGCACGAGGTCGCGGTGCTCGTCGAGGATGTGCAGCGAGCAGTTCGGCAGGGGCCTGCCGATCGGCACGAGCTGGTTCGGAGCGAGCCCGTCCGCCGGGCCCTCGAAGTACGCGCTGTCGACGGCCGCCTCCGTCAGGCCGTACGAGTTGATGACCCGGGTCCCCGGACCGCACAGGGCACGCAGCCGCTCGTACTCCTCGACCTTCCAGGCGTCGGAGCCGACGATCATCAGCCGCATGAAGTCCAGCCGGTGCCCACCGTGGGCGCAGTGCTCCATCAGGGCTCGGGCCACCGCGGGGACGAACTCGGCGCAGTCGACCCCCTCGCCGGTCATCGTCCCGTACAGCCGGGCCGTGTTGAGCAGCAGGTCACGGCCGATCAGGACGAGCCGGCCGCCCGAGCACAGGGCCCGGACGAGATCCCCCGTGAACACGTCGAACGAGACACCCGCCATCTGGAGGTGGACCCCCGGCGCCGCGTCGAGCCCGTACTCCTCGTGCCACGCCGCGCGGACCGCCGCGAGCGCCCGGTGGCTGACCCGTACCGCCTTGGGCCGGCCCGTCGACCCCGACGTGTGGATGACATAGGCGGGCGCGTCCAGGTCGACGGGCGCGTCGTCCGCCTCCGGCCGCGCGCTCTCCGCCGCGCTCTCGGCCCCCGGCACGCCGGGGACCTCGGTGAGCAGCGCGGCCCCCAGCCCCGCGAACCGCTCCCGCTCCCCGGCGCCGGTGACGACGAGCGCCGCCCCCGCGTTCTCCGCCATGAGGGTGAGCCGGTCGGTGGGATGGGCCGGGTCGAGCGGCAGATACGCGGCGCCCGCCTTGAGGACTGCCAGCAGCGCGACGATCAGCTCCGGTGACTTGTCGAGGCAGACGGCGACGACGTCCCCGCGCCCGATACCCCGCTCACGCAGCCGGCCGGACAGCAGCCGGGCACCGTGCTCCAGCTCCCCGTAGGTCAGCCGCCGGGTCCCGCCCGACTCGGACGGTACGGTGACCGCGACGGCCTCCGGCGCCCGGGCCGCGGCCTCGGAGATCAGCCGGTGCACCGGCACGTCGTGCGGCAGCGCCCGGCCCCGCGAGGCGGGCGCGCCCAGGATACGGGCGCGCTCCCGGGCCCCGAGCAGATCCAGCCGCGCCACCGGTTCCTCGGCGGGAACGCTGGTGAGGGCGTCCAGCACATGGACGTAGTGGGCGGCCATCCGCTCCACCGTTTCCGCCAGGAAGATGTCGGTGTTGTACTTCAGCACGCAGTGGAAGCGCCGCTCCGCCTCGTCCTCGTACGCCGAGAGCGTCAGATCGAACTGCCCTTCCTCCTCGGGGAGTTCGATGTACTCCAGCCGGTATCCGTACTGCTCCGTCGCCACCTTGTGGGCGAGCAGGATGAACATCGCCTGGAAGACCGCCGAGCGGCTCGGGTCGTGCTGGAGGCCCAGCTCCTCGACGAGCAGCACGAACGGGTACTCCTGGTTGTCGAGACCGCCGAGGACGACCTGACGGACCTGGGCGAGGAGCGCCGCGACGGACGGGGTGCCCGACAGGTCCGCGTACAGCGGCAGCGGATTGACGAAGTAGCCGTAGACGGAGCCGAACTCCTCCTCCGTACGGCCGGTCACCGGGGAGCCAACGATGATCTGGTCCTGCCCCGAATACCGGTGCAGCAGTACGTAGTAGGCGCTCAGCAGCACCATGTACACGGTGACGTCGTGCTCGCGCGCCAGGGCGTGCACCCGGGCGCTGAGATCGGTGTCGAGGACGAAGAACTCGGACGCGCCGTTGTGGGTCTGCACGGCGGGCCGCGGCCTGTCCGTGGGCAGGTCCAGGGCCGGCACCTCGGCGGGCAGACTCGCCCGCCAGTGATCCAGCATCCGCCGCGCGTCCGGCGAGGCCAGGAACCGGTTCTGCCAGTTGAGGAAGTCGAGGTACCGGGCGGGCACCGGCGGCAGCTCGACCGGCCTGCCCGAGCACAGCCCGTCGTACAGCGACAGGAGTTCCTCGATGAAGGTGAACGTGGAGATCGCGTCGGAGATGATGTGGTGGACGGCCTTCATCACGATCCAGCGGTCCGGGCCGCGCTTGAACAGCCGGAACCGGACCAGCGGGTCGCACTCCAGATCGTACGGACGGCGGTACTCGCGGACGATCATGTCGTGGATGTCGTCCCAGACGCGCCCCTGCACATCGAAGAGGGCCACGTCCGGTTCGTTCGCCGTCGAGACGCGCTGGACGGGCTGACCGTCCTCCATGGTGAAGTTGGCCCGCAGCATCGGATGCCGCTCCACCAAGGTGCGGAACGCCGTGAACATCCGCTCCGGCTCGATCCTGGTCCTGATCTCGACGGCGCCGCCGATGTTGTACGCGAAGCCCTCGGGGTTGAGCTGCTTCAGGAACCACAGGGCTTTCTGGTTCTGCGTCAGGGGATGGCGGGACTCGTCCTCATGGATCTCCACCTCCGCCGCCGTGCCCGCTCCGTCCGCCGCCTCCGCGACGAGGGCTGCCGCCGCCTGGTGCAGCTGATCGCTCAGCTCGCCCGCCGGAGCGCCGCTGAGCAGCGCCACCAGCGGCAGGGCCACACCGGTCTCGGCGTGGACCCGGGCGCGCAGCTCCATGGCGAGGAGCGAGTCGAGACCGAGGGCGGCGAGGCTGCTCGTCCCGTCGATCCGGTCGGTGGGCACCCGCAGCACCGTCGAGGCCACCACCGAGAAGCGCTCGGCGACGAGTTCGGCGCGGCGCTCCTCGTCCGCCGTACGGAAGAGGTCGAGGAAGCTGCTGTGCTCGCCCGCGTCCGCGCCGCTCTCGGCCTCCGCGGCCAGCTCCGCGACGAGCGGCGGCGGCGACGCGTACCAGGCGAGGAAGACCTTCCAGTCGACCACCGTCGCCACCAGCAACTGGGCGCGGTCCTGGCCGAGTACGCGCTCCAGGACGGCCATGCCCGCGTCGGGGGAGAGCGAACTCATGCCCCGGCTGGTGCGGTAGTGCCGTACCAGGCCCAGCTCCTCGATCATGCCGGTCGCCCACGGGCCCCAGTCGACGGAGAGCGCGGGCAGCCCGCGGGCCCGGCGGTGGTGGGCCAGCGCGTCCAGGAAGGCGTTGCCCGCCGCGTAGTTGACCTGGCCCGCCGTGGTGAGCAGCGAGGCGATGGAGGAGAAGAGGACGAAGTGGTCCAGCGGCTCGTCGCTCAGCCGGCGGTGGAGCAGCCAGGCACCGGCGGCCTTCGGGGCGAGGACCGAGTCGAAGGCGGCCCGGTCCATGGCGGGGACCAGGGTGTCCTTGACATGCCCGGCGAGATGGAACACTCCGCGCACGGGCGGGGCGTCCTGACCCCGGTACGCGGTCAGCCACGCGTCCAGCGCCCGCTCGTCCGTGGTGTCCAGGCAGGCGTGGACGGGGTGGGCGCCCAGGGCCTCCAGCTCCTTGACGAACCGGGCGCCCCGGCCCGCCGCCGACTCCGGGTCGAGCCCCCGCCAGGTGGCGCGGTCGGGCAGGGGGGTGCGGCCCACCAGGATGAGATGGCGGGCGCCGCGCCGGACGAGGAAGCGGCACAGGAGCTGCCCCAGCGCGCCGAACGCGCCGGTGACGAGATAGGCGCCGTCGGGGCGCAGCCGTGGCGCGAGGGGACGGGTGAGATCCTGCGGGCGGGTGAGCCTGCACAGGAGACGCCGGTCGCCGCGCAGGGCGATCTCGTCCTCGGCGGGGCCCTGCCGCGCGGCGGCGGCCAGGACCTCGTCCAGCACCGCCCGCGCCTCCCGCGCCCGGTCGGGGCCGGCGCTTCCGGCTCCGTCGGTGTCGCCGGTGCCGTCCGTGTCGCACGGGGCCAGGTCGATCAGGGTGCCCCGGTGTGCGGTCAGCTCCTGATGGCGCAGCACCCGGCCGATGCCCCAGGCGGGCGCGCCCAGCGGCTCCACGGGAGCGTCCCGGCCGACGGCCTGCGTACCGCGCGTGACGATGTGCAGGGCGGCGGGGGAGGCGAGTTGGCGCGCGTCCTCCTGGAGCGCCTGCGCGAGGGCGACCAGGGAGTACGCCCCGAGCGTGCTGTGCTCCTCCAGACGCGAACGCTCGGTGTCGTCCAGCGCCGGCAGGTCGAGGTTCCATAAATGGACGATCGTGTCGACGCCCGTGGTGTGCGCGGCGCCTGCGGGCCGTTCCGCCCCGTCTCCGTCTCCGTCCCCGTCCCCGGCCAACTGGGCGAGGAGCGCGCGCAGATCGTCGGCGCTGCCCGGGACCACCGTGGAGGCGCCGCTTTCGAGCCGGGTGGCGTACGCGGCACCCGGCCGTACGAGATGGCAGTGGCCCCCGCGCGCGGTGACGAGTTCCGCCAGCGCGTCCGCGACCCCGCCGGGCGCGTCCGCGAAGAGCAGCCAGCGGCCCGGGGCCGTGGTGTCGGGCACGGTGGTGTCGAGGGGGCTCTCGGTCCAGGTCGGTTCCGCGAGCCAGTTGTCGATCGTGGCGAGCGCCACACTGGTCGACGCCTTCTCGACATCGGCGGCCCGGAACCCGCCGATGTGCCCGAGCGGGGCACCGTCGTCCCCGTAGAGGGTGATGTCGCCGACGAGTTCACCGGCGGGCCGCCGGGTGACGGTGGCGTGCACCCACAGCGGCCGGTCGCCGACCGGGCCGGTGCGCACCTCGTCGATGGAGAGCGGCAGCAGGATGCCCGTCGACCCGTCCGCGCCGTCCTCGGCGGGACCGCCGTCCGTGCCGTCCCCGAGCCCCGCGGTCAGCAGGGTCTGGAAGCAGGAGTCGAGCAGTACGGGGTGGAGGTGGTGGTTCGCGGCGTCGTCACCGATCGCCTCGGGCGGACGGATCCGCGCCAGCGCCTCGCCCGGCGCGGTCCACACCTCCTCGATGCCCTGGAACGCCGGCCCGTAGTGGTAACCGAGGCCGCTCAGCGTGGCGTAGCACTCCGGACCGTCGAGCCGGCGCTCGCCGCGCGCCCTGATCCCGTCGAGATCCAGCGGCGCCTGCTGCGCGGCGCGGTGACCGGACCGGACCACACCGCTCGCGTGGACGGCCCGCTCCTCGCCGGGACCCGAGCCCGTCGCGACCGTGAAGCCGGCGCTCTCCGGCGAGTACGCGAGCTGTACGGTGCGGGACGTGTCGTCCGGGAGGAAGAGGGCCTTGCGGAACTCCACGGCGCCGAACGCGGCCTCCGTCCCGCCCGTCAGCGCCCGCACCGCCTGGGCGGCCATTTCGAGATAGCCCGCGGCGGGGAACAGGGCCCGGCCCTGGATCCGGTGGTCGGCGAGGTAGGGGGCGCGCTCCACGTCGAGCTGCGCCTCCCACACGGGCTCCGTGGTGGCCAGCCGGCGGCCGAGCAGCGGATGGTCCTCCCGCCCGAGCCTGACCTGTGCCACGGGCTGCGGCTCGTGCCAGTACCGGTCGCGCTTCCACGGGTAGCGAGGCAGCGGTACGGTCCTGCCCCCGGGCTGGAGCACGTCCCAGGCGATCTCGGTGCCCAGGTTGTGCAGCGCGGCGAGCGAGGTGGTGAAGCGGAGCGGCTCGTCCTCCTCACGGCGGATCGACGGCAGCGTCACCACCTCCGCGCCCGGCTCGGCGGCCCGGCTCTCCAGGCACTCCTTGATCGAGTGGGAGAGAACGGGGTGCGGGCCGATCTCCAGGAAGACGCGGTGGCCGTCGTCGGCCAGGCGCTCGACGGCGGGCCGGAACCGGACGCTGTCGCGGACATTGCTCCACCAGTACTCCGCGTTGAGTTCCGTTCCGTGCGCCAGGCCCTCCCGCCCCGTCAGATAGAGGGGTACCCGGGCGGGGCGCGGCTCGATCCCGGCGAGGCAGTCGAGCAGCTCGTCCTTGATCCCCTCCATGAGGGCGCTGTGGTACGGCACCCGGACGGAGAGGAAGCGGGCGAAGACCTGGTCGGCGCGGAGCTCCTCGGCGAGCGCCGTCAGGGCCGCCTCGTCCCCGGCGAGGGTGAGAGAGGCCGGGCTGTTGACGGCGCCGACGGAGACCAGATCCCCGTACGGCAGGATCCGGCGCTCGGCCTCTTCCTCGTCGAGCCCCACGGCGAGCATCGTCCCCGTTCCCACCAGCCGCTGCTGGAGGCGGCTGCGGTGCACGATGATCCGTACCGCGTCGCTCAGGCTGTAGACCCCGGCCTCGTAGAACGCGGCGGCCTCGCCCGTGCTGTGGCCGACGATGGCGTCGGGTCGCACTCCATGGGCGCGCCACAGCGCGGCGAGACCGAGTTGGACGGCGAAGTTGGCCGGCTGGGCGAGCCAGGTCTCGGCCATCCGGGAGCTGGTGGCGTCCGCGCTCATCTCCTCGACGAGGGACCAGCCGGTGAGGGCGGCGATCTCACGGTCGCAGCGCTCGACCGCCTCGCGGTAGACGGGCTGCGTGGCGAACAGCTCGCGTCCCATGCCCCACCACTGGGGCCCCATACCGGTGAACACCCAGGCCAGTCGGCGCTGTTCGGGGTCACGCCGACGGCCGGTGAGCACCCGGGGGTGAGCCTCGCCCCGGGTCCCCGCACGGAGCGCCTCGGCCAGGTCCTCGCGGGAGGAGTAGACGACGGAGAGCCGGGCGTCGTGGTGCTGGCGGCGGTGGGTGAGGGTGTGCCCGAGGTCGGCGAGGGAGGACACCGGCCCGCCGCCCGGAGCGGCGGCCGTCAGCTCCCGGTGGATCTCCTCCGCCAGGACGGGCAGCGCGGACGCGTCCCGCGCGGTCAGCGGGAGGACGGTGCAGCGGGGGCGCTCCGCGAGGGTCGGCCCGTCCACAGGGGTGGACGGCGGCGCCTCCTCCAGCAGGACGTGCGCGTTCGTGCCGCCGAAGCCGAAGGAGTTGACGCCGGCGCGCGCCGGGCCCTCGTGCGCGGGCCACTCGGTGACCTGGGTCGGGATGGTGAACGGGGCGGCGGCGAGGTCGATTCCGGGGTTGATCCGCTCCAGGTTGATGTGCGGAGCGATCGTGCGGTGCTTGAGGCTGAGGGCGGTCTTGATGAGCCCGGCGATCCCGGCGGCCGACTCCGAGTGACCGATGTTGGTCTTGACCGAGCCGACGTAGCAGGCGGCGCCGGGCTCCCGGCCGACGGCCAGCGCCCGGGCGAGCGCGGCGGCCTCGATGGGGTCGCCGACCGGCGTGGAGGTGCCGTGGGCCTCGACGTACTGGAGGCTGCCCGGCGCGACCCGGGCCTCGGCGCAGACCCGCTCGATCAGGGTGACCTGGGCGTCCGCGCTGGGCACGGTGATGCCGTTGGTACGGCCGTCCTGGTTGACCCCGCTGGCCGTGACCACCGCGTGCACGGGGTCGCCGTCGCGGACGGCGTCCGCCAGGCGCTTCAGCGCGATGACACCGACCCCCTCGGCACGTACGTAGCCGTCGGCACCGGCGTCGAAGGTACGGGAGCGGCCCTCCGGGGAGAGGAAACCGCCCTTGGTCTCGGCGATGGTGTACTGCGGCGTGAGATGCAGCAGTGTGCCGCCGGCCAGCGCGAGGGTGGACTCGCCGCGGCGCAGGCTCTCGCAGGCGAGGTGCACGGCGACGAGGGACGAACTGCACGCGGTGTCGATGGAGAGGCTGGGGCCGCGGAAGTCGAAGCAGTGCGAGATCCGGTTGGACACCATCGTCATCATCGTGCCGGTCGCCGTGTGCGCGGCCAGGGTGTCGAACCGCAGGTCGGCGAATTGGACGATCTTGTAGTCCAGGGTGAACGCGCCGATGAACACACCGACATCGCTCCCCGCCAGCTCGGCCGGCTTCTGGCCGCCGTCCTCCAGGGCTTCCCAGGACACCTCCAGCAGCTTCCGCTGCTGCGGGTCCATGTGCTCCGCCTCACGGGGGCTGATGCCGAAGAAGGCGGGGTCGAACTCGTCGAAGCCGTCGATGTAACCGCCCCTGCCGCCCACCAGCCGGCCCGGCTTGGCCTTGTCCCTGCTGCCGAGCGTGGTCACGTCGTACCGGTCGCGCGGCGTCGGTCTGATGCAGTCCTTTCCGTCGAGCAGGTTCTGCCAGAAGGTGCGGTGGTCACTGGCGCCGCCGGGGAAGCGGCAGCCGATCCCGATGATCGCGATCTTCTCAGGAGGCGTGGTGCGGAGCGATTCAGCCATGTCGGCTCCTTGGGTGGTCAACACGCAACGTGCGCGAAGGACAGGCGCGGGCGTCCGTGCCGCCGCCGGTGCGACCGGCGGGGCCCGGATGCCGCGCGCGCGAACGCGAGAGCGGATTGCGGGTTTTATGGGGAGTGAGCAGTGAGGTGAGGGAGGGAGGGGCGCGGGGACGGACGCGCGGGGAGGAGAGGGGAGGGGAGAGCAGGGGTGGTGCGGGCGTGGGATGTTGGGCGCAGGGAGGGGAGAGGCGAGGGGGAGGGGGAGAGGATCAGCCGGTGGAGCCGCCGGCCTTGGGCGACCGGCGCACCGGGTGGACCAGGGTGGCGACGATCGCACCGGTCCCTGGGAAGGACCGCGGGTCCACGAGGCCGACCGTGGCCGGTTCGCGCCCCGGCCGCCAGGTGAAGCTGCCGAACGCCCGGTCCCAGATGGAGAAGTCCGAGCCGTAGTGCCCGGCTTCCGCCAGATCCGTGCTGTGGTGCAGCCGGTGCTGCTCGGGCCCCACGAACACATGGTTCAGCCGACCGAGGGCGACGGCGATGTTGGCGTGCACGAAGTATCCCTGGGCGATGACGAACAGGCCCGCTCCGAACACGGCCGTCTCCGAGAACCCGACAATCGCCAGGGACACTTGGACGAACGCCTGGGAGATGAAGACGTCAGCGATGTGATTGACACCGTTGTTGGCGACATTCACCTTGTCGGGGACGTGGTGCACGCCGTGCAGCCGCCACAGCCACCGGTTGGTGTGTCCGAGCCGGTGCACCGCGTAGCCCGCCAGCGAGCCGAGCAGCAGGGCGAGGGGTATCTCGGCCCAGAGGGGCAGCAGGGGATCGGCCGTCGCGAGCGCGCCCGCGCCGGCCACCACCAGCGACTGCGCCAGGGTGCCGCCCACCGTCGTGAGGACGAAGTACACCCCGTACCAGCGCCACTCCCGGCGGCTGGGGTGCCAGGCGCGCTCGTACGGGATCAGCCGCTCCAGCGCCGCGAGATAGCAGAGCAGCGAGAGCTGGAAGCCGAACGTCGCCAGGCCGGTGTCCCAGCCGTACCGCACGGCGGCGGCGAAGACCACCGCGACCGAGATCAGCAGAAGCGGGTGGCAGCTACGGGAGAGCAGCTCCTTCGCCATGGCGCGTGCGTCGGCTCCGGACCCGGGCCGCCCCGCGTCACGCAACGTTGAACCGGACATGTCGCAACCTTCGCTGATGGGGAAGTGGGCAGGAGCGGGCAGCACTTTCTCCCGGCATTTCACGCACCAGGAGTCAGGTAACAGCATGCGTTGGATCAACTACGGGCAGCAATATCGTCTGATCGGCGCACGGAGGCTCAACAGCCCAGTACGCCGTCGGCGCACGCCCCCGGCGCAACCCAGGCAGGGCGCTCCGCGCGGCATGAACGCAGCTCCGGCGGGCCAGGCGGGCGGTTGCGCGCGCATGCGGAGCGGGAAAGCCACCCTCAAGAGTGGCCTCCCGTACGGTTCGTGACCGGAGCCGTGGGTAGAGGGCGGCATCAGCGCGGGGGGTTGGACGCGGCGCCGCCTACGGATGAGCGGCCCGGCCACCCTCGTGCGCGTCACGGACCGGCCGCGCCGACGGCGACAGGTAAGCGCGGCAGTCCCGCAGCCCCGGCAGCTCCGGCAGCCGGTGGAGCCGCCAGTGACGGGCGTACGCGGGTGGCGCGTTCCCGTCCGTGACCACCACCGCCACCGGGCGCCCCCGGGCGAGCGCGGCGAGCCCGGCCGGCGTGACGCTCGCGTCGTGACCGCCGGTCTGCCGCGACGCGCAGCCGGTGCGGAAGGCGATCCTGACGGCCTCGGCGCCGCTGATCACACAGGGCGGCCCGACCCCCTGGCGGTGCAGTTCGGCCGCCGCCCGGCCGAACGCCGTCCGGCTGATCCGGCTGCGCGCGCTCGCACCGTCCAGGACCGTGTACTGGACGGCCAGATGCGCGGCCAGCACCGCGGCCAGCGCGGCCACGACCGGCCGCCGGGGCCGCGCCGCCCGGCCGATCCAGGTCAGGCAGAGCGCCGCGGGCAGCGCGAGCAGCGCGTACGCGGGAAGCAGGAAGCGCGCCGCCCCGTAGCCGATGAGCAGCAGGTACGGCACCGCCAGCGTGAGACCGGCCAGCGCCGGCAGCAGGACGACGGCCGTCCGGCGCAGCCGCACGGCGGCCAGCACCCCGCCCGCCGTCAAGGGCGGTACGAGGAACCACCACACCGCGGTCAGCGGCTGCCGCCACGGCACGTCACAGGGACGGCAGAGCAGCCGTCCGTCCAGCGAGCGGAGCTGATGGCCGAACGCCGGCTGCCAGCCCAGGTTTCCCTGGATCTCGTCGGCCCGCCGTAACCGGGCGAGGAGGCCGCCGTGGCTGACGTACGCCTCGACGACCCACTCGGCACAGCCGAGGGCCACGCCCCCGGCCACCACCAGCACCAGCGCCGGACGCCGCCAGGACCGGACGAGGAGCGCCGCCCCGGCGAGCGGGAGGGCGAGCCAGCACGCGTCGCCGGGCCGCATGAGCGCGACGAACGCCAGACCGGCGCCGACCCCGGCGAGCGCGGCGCGGTCGGAGCGCTCCCGCGCGGCCCGCAGGAAGCAGCCCACGGTGAAGAGGGCACCGAGGGCGACCCACAGGTTGGGCATGACCCGCGGACCGTAGAACACGGTGATCCACAGCCCCGCGAAGAGCGCCCCGGCGAGCGCCAGCACGGGAACCGGCAGCAGCCGCCGCCACACCCGCAGCGCGAGGAAGAGCCCGGCCCCCGACAGCAGCGCCAGAAAGACCCGCAGCGCCTCGACGGACGTGGTCAGCGCGGTGACCGGTGCGATGAGGAAGGTGATGCCCCGGGCGCGCGGCGCGCTGAAGAACGCCGCCTCCGCGTCCCGGCCGACCTGGCTGACGTACACCGTCTCGTCCCAGCCGAGCCCCGAACCGGGCAGCGCGAAGGCCAGTTGGATCAGGGTGTACGCGCCCGCGACCACCGCCAGCGGCCCGAGCGGCCCCAGCCGCCGGCCCGCTCCGGTCACGCCGCGGGCCCGGCCCGCGCCGGGCCCCGAGCTTCTGCCCCGCGGGCCCGAGGCCACGGCCGGCGTCTGTGCCATGCCCCCACGCTGCACCGGCGCCGCCCCCCGGGCCATCAGAACGCGGCACTCGGACGAACGGCCCGGTCGCCGCCCCGTCACGTGGCCGCCACCCCGTAAAGGGAACGCCCCCTGCGCGTCGCACCCGGCCGCCCTGTCCCTGTGATGAAAGATCTCGCCGTGAGGAAAACCGGTGTACGAGGCAATCCCCGGCGCCCGCTGTGGGCCGTGTCCCTCCTTTCCCTCTGCGCGGTCTTCGGCACGCTCGCCGCCCCGCCCCGGGAACGGCCGGCGGAGCCCTGCGAACGGCTCGTGGTGGGCGTCGCCCATCAGGACGACGACCTTCTCTTCGTCAACCCCGAGATCCAGCGGACCATCTCCGCGGGGTGTTCCGTCAGCACGGTCTATCTGACCGCCGGGGACGCCGGTCACCCCTTCGGGAAGAGCTACTACGTGAAAAGCCGGGAGGACGGTGTGCGGGCGGCGTATGCCGAAATGGCGGGCGCCGCAGACCGCTGGACGAGAAACGACGTCGTCGTGGGCGGCCGCAGACTCCGCTCGTACACCCTGGCCGAGGGAGCCGAGGGAGCCGAGAGAGCCGAGGGAGCCGAGAGAACCGAAGGTGCCGAAGGTGCAGCGGGTGAGGCCGGCGGAGCCGAGGTCCGGCTCACCTTCCTCCGGCTGCCCGACGGACTGCCCAGGGGCAGCGGCACCACCACCAACCACCACCAGAGCCTGCTGAGGCTCTTCCGCGGCGAGATCCGGCAGATCCGGCCGGTCGACGGCGGGCGCGCCTACACCGAGGGCGAACTGCTGCGCACCCTGACCGGGTTCGTCGACCGCGAAAAGGCACGGCGCGTCCGGACGCTGGACTACGACAACATCGCCTTCGGGCACCATGAGACGCGCTCCGTCGACCACAGCGACCACAGCGACCACGCGGTGGCGGGCAGATATGTCAGAAGGGCCGCCTACGACGCGGCGGACCGGCCCCCGGTGACGCCGTACCTCGGGTACACCATGTCGCTGCTGCCCGCCAATCTGAGCGCGGTGCAGAAGAAGCGGAAAGAAGCGGTGTTCGAGACGTACTACCGGCATACGGGGTGCGTGCCGAGGAAATGCCCCGCGGTCCTCCCGTACGGCCTCGGCTACCGGAACTGGGTCGGCAAGGAATACCGCAGAACGCACCGGGAGCCGCGCCCCGGCGAGATCATGTCCGCGATCGCCACGACGGACTCCGGCCGTACGGTGGAACTCTGTCTGGCCGGGGGAGGCGGCAAGGAGAGAACCGCCGAGGTCGCGACGCACGCGTGCGACGGCGCGCGGGCCCAGCGGTGGAGTTTCGTCGACGGCGCCGTCCGGACCGCGGTGGGCGGACGCTGCCTCACCGCGCCGTACGGGAACTCCTCGTCGCCCTTCCTCTCCGCCTGCGACGGCTCGCCCGGCCAGCACTGGTGGCGCGACGCCGGGGGACGGATCGGCTCCCAGGACGGCTGCCTGTCCCAGGACGACATGGTCAACCTGCGCCCCCGGCTCCGCCTGGCCCGGTGCGCCCCCTACCGCCCGGAGGTGCGCTGGTACGGCTGAGGCCGTGCGCGTTCGCCCGTATCGGCAGGAGTTCCGCGGAAGTCCCTCTTCCGCCGAAAACCGTCACTAGTGTCCGGCGCATGACAGATTCAGCACAGATGCGCACACGAAGAACGCTGGCCGCGGTCGTGGGCGCCGCCGTCGCGGTGATCCTCGGAGTCGGCGGAGCGATGGCGGCGGGGTCGGCGGACGGCGGAGCGGCGGACATCGGCGCGACCGCCGGTCCGACGGCCGACGAGACCACGGTCGGGGCAGGAACCGACGGCGGTACGGAGGGGAGCAGCACGGACGGGAGCAGCACGGACGGCGGCGGTGCCGACGCCGGCAGTACGGACGGCGGCAGCGTCAGCGGTTCCGGGGGCGCCGAACCCAGCCCGGGGGATTCGACGGGAGGCACCTCCGGCGATCCCTCGAACGACCCCACCGGCCACCCCACCGACGGCCCCACGGGCTCCCCCGGTACCCCCGCCGACCTCGAGGAACTCACCAGGCGCGTCGACGAGCTCGACAAGAAGGTCGACCAACTGCCCACGAAGAAGGAACTGGCCGACGCGCTACGCGCCTTCGCCGACCAGCTGGACCCCGAGGACTGACGGGCCGGTCCCAGGCCACCACCCCGGGGCCGAGGCCGCGCCGACCCGTCCGCACGGCCTGGAGCGGGCGCGCACGGAACTCTCCGCGCCCCTGCGCACCTCACCGCGCGCCCCGCTCGTGGCCGCCCGAACCCTAGGGCAGAGCGCCCCAGGGCCGTGATCTTCCCGGCGCGGCCTGCTACGGTCGGCCCGGCACCGGGGCGGGCCTGGAGGGGAGACACGGTGAGTGGCGACAGCGGTGGGCACGACGGCGGACGGGCCTTCATCGGGTCGTTCACCTCGTCAGGAGGGCTCGGCATCATCGCCGCGGCCGTGGACGCGCGCACCGGGGCGCTCACCGCGCGCGGGGTCACGGACGCCGTGGCCGATCCCTCGTACCTCGCGCTCTCGCCGGACGGCACGGTCCTCTACGCCGTCTCCGAGACCGACGAGGGCGCCGTGGCCGCCTTCCGCCCCCAGGACACCGCCGCCGGGTCCGCGGCGCCGAGCCCGCTCGGGGACCCCGTCCTCGTGTGCGGCTCGGGACCGACCCATCTCACGTTCGCCGCCGGGCGTCTCCTCACCGCCAACTACGGGTCCGGCAGCCTCTCCGTCCTGCCCGTCGCCGCCGACGGGCGCCCCCGGGCGGTCACCGGCGTGCTCCAGAACCAGGGGACCGGACCCCACCCGGACCGGCAGCGCGGCCCGCACGCCCACCAGGTGGTGGCCGCCCCCGGCGGGCGGTGGATCCTCAGCCCCGACCTGGGCACCGACACCGTACGGATCTGCTCCCTGGACACCATGGCCGGCGAACTGATCCCGCACGGCTCCACCGCGCTGCGCCCCGGCACCGGACCCCGCCATCTCGCCTTCCACCCGGCGGGCGGCCATGTCTACGTGCTGGGCGAGCTGGAACCGGTGCTCACCGTCTGCCGCTGGGACGAGGCGTACGGCGTGCTCGAACCGGTCGGCGAGAGCGCCGTCCTGCCCGGCGGCGAGGCGGGCGCGGAGGGCGCGGCGGGCGGGAGCTACCCCTCCGAGGTGGTCGTGGCGCCGGACGGACGGTTCCTCTGGGTGGCCAACCGGGGCCACGACAGCATCGCCGTCCTCGCCCTCGACCCGACGTACGAGAAGCCGGAACTCGTCACCACCGTGCCCTGCGGCGGGCACTGGCCGCGCGATCTCGTGCTGGACCCGACGGGCCGCAGACTGTACGCGGCCAACGAACGCTCCGGCAACGTGACCTGGTTCGACATCGACCCGGTCACCGGCGTTCCGGTCCTGGCCGGCGCCCTGGCCGCCCCCGCCGCGTCCTGCGTGATCTTCGGCTGAGGGGTCGCTCCGGCACGGGAAGGGCCCGCGCCGGGGCGATCCGGTGCGGGCCCTTTCCCATGCGTACGGGCGCGAGGGCGGAGCCCCGTCCGGACGCGGGCGCGTCAGTGCGCGGGTGTTCCCTGCGGCTGCGGGGTGATGCCCAGCGTGGTGGCGTAATGCGACAGCACCAGCTTGCCGATGGCCGGGTACGCGCCGAGCGGCTCCGCCGTGGCGCAGTCGGCCTCCTTGACGGCCGCGTCGAGCAGACCCGCGGGCAGCTCGGGACCGACCAGGTACGGCGCGAGCGCGAGCTGCGTCGAACCCGACTCGCGGAGCTGCTCGGCGATCGCGGCGACCGAGCCCTCCGTGTCGAGCGCGGCGGCCATCACCGGCACGGCCAGCCGCGCGGCCAGCAGCATTCCGGTGATCCCGGCGGTACGGACCGCCTCCTCGCCGCCCACCGTGGCCAGGATGATCCCATCGGCCGCCGTGGCGACCGTGAAGAGCCTGGCGCGGTCGGCGCGGGCCAGACCGGCCTCCGAGAGGCGGACGTGCAGGCCCTCGGCGAGCAGCGGGTGCGGACCGAGCACATCGGTCAGCTCCACGGAGGCGCCGCTCTCCGTCACGGCCGCGCCGATCCGCTCGATCAGCGTGCTCTCCGGGCCTGCCAGCAGCGGCACGACCACGGCGGCGGGACCCTCGGGCTCGGCCACCTCACGACCGGCGGCCTTGGCCAGCTCGTAGCGCTCCGTGCGCAGTGCGGCGGTCCCGGCCAGTACGGCCTGGAGGGTGGGGTACTCGGTGTCGTCGCCGTCCAGGTACCCGATGTAGGCGTTGAGCCCCGGGAGCTCGGAACGGGCGATGCTGACGACCTCTTCGGCCAGCCCGCGGACGGCGCTGGACGGGGTGCCGGGAACGGCGAGAACCAGCGCGGGCGCACCTTCGGGGGCCGCGACCGGCTCGGGACGGCGGTGGCGCCCCGACTGGCGGGGTCGCGGCATTCGTACGGGCAGGCCGGATGCGGGCCCAGTGGGGGTGCTCATGGCGTCGAATGCTACTGGTTTTGTGGGCGCGGCTGTTCGGGGAGGGGGCGGCTGCGAGCCATCTGTCCTTATATATCCGTTAGGTATTTTTCAGCTCATCTGTCCTGTTCTGTCGAGACGTTCAGCAGGCGCGGGTCGGATGGCAGCCGGAGCGAGCCGGTGGCGAGCCCCGCGGCGACGAACAGCGCCCCACCCAGCGGATCCGTGGCCGCGGCGACCGTCGTGGCATGCGGGAGCCGGGCGGACAGCTCGGCGCGCACCGGCCCGAGGAGGGGCTCGCCGAGCTTGAACAGTCCGCCTGTGAGGGCCACTTCACATTCACCCGATGGTGGGCAGACCGCTGCGGCCGCGTCCGCGATGTGCTCCGCGGCCTGCGCGAGAATCGAGCGCGCGACCGGGTCACCGGCCGCGCGGCGGGCCACTTCCGGCGCGAACGAGGCGAGTACGGCGGGCCGGTCGGAGCGGGGGTAGAGCAGTCCGGGAAGCTCGCCGGCGGGACCGAAAACCGTCTCCACGGCGGACAGGAGCGCGGCCGATCCGCCGCCTCGCCCGTCGTACGAGCGGAGGGCGGCCTCCAGCCCGGCGCGGCCGATCCAGGCGCCCGAACCGCAGTCGCCCAGCAGATGGCCCCAGCCGTCCGCGCGGCGCCAGCCCTCCGGTGTCATGCCCAGCGCGATCATGCCGGTACCCGCGGCGACGACGGCGCCGGGGCGCTGGCCGAGCGCGCCCGCGTACGCGGTGACCGCGTCGGCGGCGAGCGCGAGCCGCCGCACCCCGAGGGAGCGCTCCAGCGCGCCGGGCAGCGCCGCGCGGAGCCCGTCACCGAGCGTCGCCATTCCCGTGGCACCGACGGCGACCGCCGACAGGCCCTCCGCGCCCGCCTCCGCCAGCAGCGCCCGCGCGGCGGGCAGCAGCCGGGCGGCGAACTCCTCCGGATCGATGCCGGAAGGGCCCGTACGCACCGGCTCGGCGGACTCGGCGGACGAGACGACCGTGACCACCCCGCCCGGCCCCACGGCGCCGAGCGCGCAACGTACGCCCGAACCGCCCGAGTCGACGCCCAGGACCCAGCTCATACGGGGCCACCGGACGGGAGGGGCCTGATCACCGGACGCACTGAGGACAAGGGACACCGGACTTCTGGAAGGCGACAAGGACGAGAGGGTGACGAGGGCGCCAAGGACGGAGACGACGAGGACGACAAGGACGGACGCCACATGTGATGTCACAGATGGGGAGTAGGGTAACGCCCTGTGGCAGCTCTACCGTTGAACGAACTTGTCGAGCCCGGATGGGCGGACGCGCTGGGCCCCGTGGCGGAGCGTGTCGCCGCCATGGGGGACTTCCTGCGCGCGGAGATCGCGGCCGGCCGTACGTACGTGCCGGCCGGCGCCAACATCCTCCGCGCGTTCCAGCAGCCCTTCGACGAGGTGCGCGTCCTCATCATGGGGCAGGATCCGTACCCGACCCCCGGTATGGCCATCGGGCACAGCTTCGCGGTCGCGCCCGACGTGGCCAACCTGCCCGGCAGCCTGGAGAACATCTTCCGGGAGCTGCACGGCGACCTCGGACTGTCCCGGCCGTCCAACGGCGATCTGACCCCGTGGACCAAGCAGGGCGTACTCCTGCTGAACAGGGCCCTCACCACGGCGCCCCGCAAGCCCGCCGCGCACCGCGGCAAGGGCTGGGAAGAGGTGACCGAGCAGGCCATCCGCGCGCTGGTCGCGCGAGGCAAGCCGCTCGTCTCCATCCTGTGGGGGCGCGACGCCCGTAACCTGCGCCCGATCCTCGGCGACTACCCGGCGATCGAGTCCGCCCACCCCTCGCCGATGTCGGCGGACCGCGGGTTCTTCGGCTCACGGCCGTTCAGCCGCACCAACGACCTGCTGGTCCGCCAAGGGGCGCAGCCGGTGGACTGGCAGTTGCCCTAGGGACCGGGCCGGCCTCCGCCGGGAAGGCCCGGCGGAGGCCGGCCCCTCGGTCAGCAGGCCGAGTTGGTCTGGGTGAGCAGGCCGAGCCGCCACGGCAGTGTGTTGTAGTCGCCGCTCGCGGAGGGGTTCATGCCCTGGTACACGTACTGCAGCTTGCAGACGGGGATCGTCAACGTCTGGTCGTAGCCCGCGCGGATCATCTCGCCGTGGCTGACATCCCTGGTCCAGGACCCGGCCGGGAAGCCGACGTTGTTCGCCCGGGCGAAGGGGTTGCTCTCCGAGGCGGCCAGCGCCGTCCACGAGCCGGCCAGGCTGCTCGCGGTCCAGGACCGGAAGTAGCGCCGGCCGTCGGAGCCGATCGCCTCCACGACCAGCAGATACTGATTGGCGCCCTGCACCTTGTAGACGTTGGCGGCTTCGAACAGGGCGTACCTGTTGGCATCCTGGGCGGCGATGACGGTGTTGGTGAACCCGTTCGGGAACTGGGACACCGTCGTCTGCGAGCGGTAGAGGTGCCCGTTGTCGTCGGAGGAGAACAGGTAGCAGTTGGCGCTGTCGCAGATCACCCACATGTCGACCCAGTAGCCGTTGCCGATGTTCTGCCTGATGATGTCCGGCATCGCGGAGTAGAAGTTGCGGGGCGCGCTCCAGCCGTTGGGGTTGCTGATGTCCGGGTTGGTGGAGAACGACGCGTTGCCGGTCTGGTAGACGAGGTACCACAGCCCTTGCGGGGCGTAGTAGAAGACCTGCGGCGCGGCCCGGTAGCCGGTGCCGATCGCGCTGCGGTCCAGGTAGTGGTGGGTCGCCGAACCGGCCTGGGACCAGTCGCTGAAGCTCAGGTACACCAGGTTGTAGCCGGCGGCGCTCGCCGTGCTGGCGAACACGTGGTACTTGCCGTTGTAGTGGACGACCGACGGGTCCTTGATCCCGGCGATGTTGTGGGTCGAGTCCGGCTTCGGGGCGATCAGCGCGCCGCTGGAGCTCCAGGAGAAGCTGCCGGGCAGGGCCGACGGGGCGGAGGCCGAGCGGGCGCCCGCCGGTGTGGCCGGGCGGTCGTCCGCCGGTGGGACGGACCGGGCGCCCGCCGGTGCCGCCCCGCGGGTGCTCGTGGTTCCCGCCGTTGTGACCGCCGTCGTGAGCGCGCTGCCGCCGAGGGCGGTCAGCGTCGCCTGATAGGCCGCCTTCTTGTTGCCGCCGCGGTCGAACAGCAGCGGGTTCTCCCCACTGCGCCAGGAGTCGCTGTCGCGGATGCCCCACACGGTGATCCCGTTGCACCGTGGGACGTTCATACACGCCCGGGCGGTGTTCGCGTACGCGGTCGTCGGCGCCTGGGCGATGTCGAGTTCGGTGATCTGCACGTCCACGCCGAGCGCCGCGAAGTTCGACAGCGTCGTCTGGAAGGCGGACGGCGGGCCGCCGGTGCCGAAGTGGGCCTGGAAGCCGACGCAGTCGATGGGCACGCCGCGCGCCTTGAAGTCGCGCACCATGCGGTACACGCCCTGGGTCTTGGTGTCGCTCCAGTTCTCGATGTTGTAGTCGTTGTAGCAGAGCTTGGCCGCCGGATCGGCGGCCCGCGCGGTGCGGAAGGCCTGCTCGATGAAGCCGTCACCGAGCAGGTTCTGGAACACCGAGGGGCGGTGCTGACCGCTGCCGCCGTCGGCGAACGCCTCGTTGACCACGTCCCAGGCCTGGACCTTGCCCTTGTAGTGGTTCATCACGGTGGTGATGTGGTTGTTCATCACGCCGCGCAGTGTGTTCGCGTCCGTGAGGGAGCTGACCCAGCTGGGCAGTTGGGAGTGCCAGACCAGTGTGTGGCCCCGGACGCGCTGGCCGCGCGCCGAGGCACGGTTGACGATCTGGTCGGCGGGGGCGAAGTTGAACGAGCCGCGGGACCGCTCGACGGTGTCCCACTTCATCTCGTTCTCGGGCGTGACCGAGTTGAACTCGCGGTCCAGGATCGTCGCGTACGTTCCGTCGCCCAGCTTGCCGGCGGCCACGGCGGTTCCGAAGTACCGCCCGGACTGGGCCGCCTGGGCGCCCAGGGTACTCGCCCGGACGGATGCGGCCCCGGTCCCGGCCTCAATCCCGGTCCCGGTTCCCGCTTCGGTTCTGTCGACGGGCGCGGCGGCGGCGACCCCGGTGGCCAGCAGCGCGGAGGCGGTCAGCAGGCCTAACACCGAGGCACGGCGCCGGCCACGTCGTATAAGTGGATTCACGGTTCTCCTCGTACGGTCGGTTGGGACAGGAATGCGGATGCGGATGCGGGTGCGGTGTGAGTGAGAGGGCGGCTCAGGGCGTCGAGAGTTCGAACCGCGCCACGCCGACCGCGCCGCCGAGCACTTGCGTGGCGTAGTTGAAGAGGGCGAACCGGTACCCCATGAAGAACTGCCAGCTGTTGCCCATGGTGAAAGCGGGTCCCAGGCGTGTGAAGTCGGTGCCGTCGGTGCTGTAGGAGAAGGTGCCGGGGCGGATGATGTCGATGTCCGCGAAGTCCTGCCACACCACCGGATTCGTGTACGGCCCGGCGACCGGTGCCGCCGGTACCGCCGGTTCCGACGGTGCGACGGCGGCACCGGCCGCGGGCGCGGACGCCGCAGCCTGCGCGGTCGCCGTACCCGGCAGCGCGGCACCGGCGATCAGTCCGGTGGCCGTCACCAGCGCTCCGCGTCGGCTGTGTGCTTGTTCGAGCCATGACATGTCGACCGTTCCTCCTCGCGTACGGTGCGAAAGGTTTCGACGGAGTCGCCCGAACTGCCGACGGCTGCTGGAAGAACGACATACGGAACTGCCTGGTCTGCGCGGTGCGGTGAGGTGCGCGGACCGCGTCGGATCGGTCATGGTTCGAGAACCGCGGGTTCGAAGTGTCGAACGCAGACCGGAGCTTCGGACGTCTTGGATGATAGAAGCCCCAGCGCGCGCGTCAATACCCTCTGCATCATTCGGAATTGACAGCGAAATGTTTCGAAGTGTGCGGCCCGGCGCGCCGGTTCGCGGGGGAGGTCAGGGCTCCCGTGAGAGGGCCCGCTCCATCAGTACGGTGTCGACCCACCGCCCGTGCTTGTACCCGACCTCGGTCAGCCGCCCGGCGTGGCTGAAGCCGAACCGCCGGTGCAGCGCGGCCGACGCGTCCTGGCCGGTGTCCGCGATGACCGCGACCATCCGCCGTCGGCCCGCCCGCGCACACCGCTCCACGAGGGGCCCCAGCAGGGCGCCGCCCAGGCCCGTGCCGGTATGGCGGGGGGAGAGGTAGATCGTGTCCTCCACCGTGTTCCGGTAGGCGGGCCGGGGACGCCACGGTCCCGCGTACGCGTACCCGGCCACTTCCCCGGCCACCTCGGCGACCAGGAACGGATCGTCCCGGGAAGTGAGGTCCTGGAAGCGCCGCAGCCAGTCGTCGGCCGTCGGCGGCACCTCCTCGAACGTCGCCACGCTGTGCAGGACGTAGTGGGCGTAGATTCCGGCCACGGCGTGGAGATCCGCGGGCGCGGCGGGACGGACGACGGTCTGCTGAGCCGGCGTTCCCATGGCTCGTTCCCTTGTTCACTGGCCGCCCGGCCGGACGACCGGGCCACGACCGCGTCATCGTACGTCGCCCGGCAGGGCGGGACGGCGCCGGGGAGCCCGGCCGGGCGACCGCCGGCCAGGGCTCCCCGCGTCGCCGGCCAGGGCTCCCGCAGTTGCCGACTTGGGCTTCCCGCGGCCGACGGCCCGGCTCTCCCGCCGCTCAGACCGCCCGGTCGTACTGCGGCGGGGTGTGCACCGTGCCGCCCAGCTCACCGGCGGCGCGGCGGGCCCAGGACGGGTCGCGCAGCAGCTCCCGGCCGAGCAGGACGGCATCGGCCTCGCCGTTCGAGAGGATCTTCTCGGCCTGCTCGGGCCGGGTGATCAGACCGACCGCCGCCACGGGCAGCCGGGTCTCCGCCCTGACGCGGGCCGCGAACGGCACCTGGTAGCCGGGGGTGACCGGAATGCGCACTCCGGAGGCGTTGCCGCCGCTGGACACGTCGAGCAGGTCCACGCCGTGCGCCAGCAGCTCGTCCGCGAGGCGCACCGTGTCGTCGACGGTCCAGCCGCCCTCGTCGAGCCAGTCCGTGGCGGAGATCCGGAAGAGGACCGGCAGCTCGTCGGGCCACTCGGCGCGGACGGCGTCCACGACCTGGAGGGCGAAGCGCGCGCGGTTCTCGAAGGAGCCGCCGTAGGCGTCCGTACGCCGGTTGCTGTGCGGCGACAGGAACTCGCCGATCAGATAACCGTGCGCCCCGTGCGCCTCGACGACCTCGAACCCGGCCTCCCGGGCGCGCCGGGCCGCCGCGGCGAACTGGCCGACGATCTCCTCGATCTGCTCCACCGTCAGCTCGGCGGGAAGGAGGTGGCCGTCCGCGAAGGGCACCGGGCTCGGCGCCAGCGGCTCCCACCCGTTCGCCTCGGGGCCGACCGGGCCGCCGCCCTTCCACGGCCGGTCCGTGCTCGCCTTGCGCCCGGCATGTGCGAGCTGGATACCGCTGACGGTGCCCTGCTCGGCGAGGAAGCGCGTGATCCGGCGGAACCCGGCCACCTGGGCGTCGTTCCAGATGCCGAGGTCGGCGGGGCTGATCCGGCCCTCCGGGCTGACCGCCGTGGCCTCGGTGAGGATCAGGCCCGTACCGCCGACGGCGCGCGCCGCGAGATGGGCGAAGTGCCAGTCGCCCGGCACACCGGCGTCCGGGCCCGACTCCTCCGCGCTGTACTGGCACATCGGTGCCATCCAGATCCGGTTCGGGATGGTCAGGGACCGCAGGGTGTACGGCTCGAACAGTGAGCTCACGGCAGGCTCCATTCACAACGTGTCTGAGGGGCGGAGGGGCCGGTACCGGAGGGGAGGGCCGGCCCATGCTTCGTACGGTACCCACCGTAGTACGGGAAATGTCAAACTACGAAGATCCTCGTACAATGGATGCATGCCTCGATCGAGTGGAGCCGCCGTGACCGCCACGACCAGCACCCGTGAGCTTGCCCACCCCTCCTGTACGGAGATCCGCCTGGAGGGTGTTCTGCACGCGCTCGCCGACCCCCTGCGGCTGCGGATCGTCCGGGAGTTGGACGCCGACGGCGGGGAGCTGTCCTGTTCGTACTTCGACCTGCCCGTCACCAAATCGACCACCACCCACCACTTCAGGGTGTTGCGGGAGAACGGGGTGATCCGGCAGGTCTACCGGGGCACGGCCAAGATGAGCGGCCTCCGCCGGGAGGACCTGGACGCGCTCTTCCCCGGGGTGCTCGACAGCGTCCTCGACGCCGCCGCCGCGCAGGAGGCCAGGCTCGCCACTCCGGCCCTCTGATCAGGCATGATCTGCCGTGGCGGGCCGGGGCTATGAGCCGACAGGGTGCCGTACGGGCCGACGTGTGCGCGGCAAAACCATAGGGGCGGATTGCCTGATTAAGTTGTGAATGTGTCGGAACACAGACTGACGTCCGCCCAGGAACCCCATGACCGCGACGCGTGCGAGTGGCCCGTGTGGGAAGTGCAGGGGCACGGCACGGTGACCGTCGCCGGAGACCCCCGGGACGGCGCCGGGCGATGCGAGCTTCTGCCGCCGTGGGTCGATGTCCGGCTGACGTTCCAGGACGGTGCCCGGATCGATGTGCTCGCGGTGGTACGGGAGGGCCGGATCGCCATCGAGGACGCGCAGGCGGATCCGCCGCTGGCGCTCGAAGGGTTCGCGGCGCTGGCCGAGGCGATCGAGGCACCCCTCCAGAACGCCTGCCAGGTGGTCGCCGGGCCGCACAGGCCGCCCGTACCCCAGCCGGGCCCCGTGCCGCCCCCCGAGGGCCGGAGCGGCCCGGCGGAGGCGGCGGACGCCGTGGACGCGTCGAGCGCGTCGGGTGCGTCCGGTGCCGCGGGTATGGCGGGTCCGCCGGAGAGGCCGACGCCGCCCGCAGGGCTTCGCGCCGGCCCCGTATCCGGCACGGATCCCTGGCCCGGGTACGTGACCCGGCCCGCACCGGAAGCCGGGACGGACCCCGTGCCCACACCCGACACGCCGGGAGCCCCGGAGGCGGCGCCCCCGGCGGGGCCGACGATCTCCGAGCCCCCCACCACCGCCGGGACACCGGCGATCTCCGGGACCTCAGCTCTCTCCGAGCCGCTCACCACCGCCGAGACACCGGCCCTGAGCCGGACGCCGGTCACCGCCGAGCCCCAAGCCACCGTCCCCGGGACGCCGGCCCCCTCCGAGGCGCCGACCGCGCCCGCAGACCCTTCGGGTGGCGACCGGGGGCCCGTGGAATCCGGCCGCCACCGGGCCCGTACGTCCGCCCCGCGCGGCGGCGCGGCCCGGCGCGGCGTCGCCGAGATCTACCGCACCGCCCAGAGCGCCGGCCAGGACCCCGTGCTCGCCGTCATGTCCGCCACCGGGTTCAGCCGCCGCAAGGCGCTCCGGCTGATCGCGGGGGCGCGCGACGACGGTCATCTGAGCCCCCGCCACCACCGCCGCTGAGCTCACGCGGCGTCAGCGGGCGCCGTCCCGGGCTCACATCGAGCGCATCCGGTTCATCTCGACGGTCTGCTGGGCGATGACCTCGTTGGCCATCTCCCCGATCAGGATGTTGTTCCCTTCCGAGACCGCCTCGGTCGCCATCGTGACCGCGCCCTGATGGTGAGTGATCATCAGCTTCAGGAACAGCTCGTCGAACGCCGCGCCCTTCGCCGCGCGCAACTGCGTGAGCTGAGCCTCGGTGGCCATGCCGGGCATCGTCGCGTGGTCATGGCTGTTCTGCTCCTTGGCCCCGCCGTTGTTCTTCAGCCACCCCTCCATGGCGCCGATCTCCGGCTCCTGCGCGGCGGAGATCCGTGACGCGAGCCGCTTCACCTGCGTCGAGGAGGCCCGTTCCGGGACGAGCGCGGTCATGTCCAGCGCCTGGCGGTGGTGGACGATCATCATCTGCGCGTAGTTGAAATCGGCCGCGTTGGGGGTGTCGTCGGGCACGGCCTTCTTCGCCTCCTCGGGGGAGAGCGTCCTGGCCGGTTCGCCCGGTTTCCCGGGCGCCACCACGCCAGGACCCTGCGCCGCCTTCGTCTCCGTGGCCTGGTCGTCCCCCGAGTCGCAGGCTCCCAGGGCGAGTACGGCGACGGCCACCGCCGCCGCGACGGCGGACCGGCGGGTACGCGGATTCCGGTGGCGGATCAACACAGTGACCTCCTACAACGCAGGGGCGGGACTGAACATGTTCCTAACACGCTTCCGCGTGCGAGTGATCAAAAACTTTCATTACGTCTCTGTTGCCATCTGTTGAGATGTACATGAGAAGGACGATACTGCCGAGGTCCGAGACCCGTTCCACTCTGGACGGATACAAGGGAGGACGCAGTGACCTCGTTGCACACCACTCGCGTGCGGCGCAGACGTCTGGGCGTGGCGGCAGCCGCGGCCGGGCTCTTCGCGACGCTGCTGACCGCAGGGCCGGCGCTCGCCACACCCGACCCCGGTGACGCCCCGGCCAAGGAGAAGGTCTCCAAGAGCCAGGCCGCCGAGGTGAAGGAGGCCATCGCGCAAGGAGACATACCCGGCGTGGACGAAGTCGTCCACAGCTCCAACATCACGCATGTGGCCAATGTCCCGAAGGACTTGATCACGGGGACCAACTCGGATCTCGCCTTCCAGGGCAAGTACGCCTTCGCGGGGAACTACGACGGTTTCCGGATCTTCGACATCAGCAACCCGAAGTCCCCCAAGACCGTCGCGCAGGTGCTCTGCCCCGGATCGCAGAACGACATCTCGGTCTCCGGCAACCTGCTCTTCCTCTCGACCGACTCCTCCCGCAGCGACAACTCCTGCAACAGCGTCGCGCAGTCCGCGACGGTCAAGGAGTCGTGGGAGGGCATGAAGATCTTCGACATCAGCGACAAGCGGAACCCCAAGTACGTCGCCGCGGTCGAGACGGCGTGCGGCTCGCACACCCACACGCTGGTGCCGAAGAAGAAGGACGTCTACGTCTACGTCTCGTCGTACTCGCCGAGCACGTCCTTCCCGGACTGCCAGCCGCCGCACGACGGCATCTCCATCATCAAGGTGCCCCGCAAGGCACCCCAGAAGGCCGAACTCGTCGATTTCGAGGTGCTGTTCCCGGAGGGCGGCAACCCCGGAGCGCCCACCAACCCGGGCGTCTCGGCGACCACCGGCTGCCACGACATCACCGTGCTGCCGTCGAAGGACCTGGCCGCCGGTGCCTGCATGGGCGACGGCATCCTGATGGACATCAAGAACCCGGAACGCCCCAGGGTGATCGACCAGGTCCAGGACAACGTGAACTTCGCGTTCTGGCACTCGGCCACGTTCAACCAGAAGGCGGACAAGGTCATCTTCACCGATGAGCTGGGCGGCGGTGGCGCCGCCACCTGCA
Organism: Streptomyces sp. NPDC059255; assembly: GCF_042752355.1. NCBI lineage: Bacteria > Bacillati > Actinomycetota > Actinomycetes > Kitasatosporales > Streptomycetaceae > Streptomyces > Streptomyces sp. NPDC059255. The sequence goes on along the minus strand of NZ_JBHYZP010000012.1, from coordinate 2,062 downwards.
ACGAGGCGATCGGTCCGAACCGGGGTGCCGACGGCATCTACGACATCGTCGGCAAGGGCGACCAGCGCAAGCTGGTCTTCCGCAGCTACTTCAAGATCCCCCGGAACCAGGCCGACACCGAGAACTGCGTCGCCCACAACGGCTCGCTGATCCCGGTCAAGGGCCGCGACATCATGGTCCAGTCCTGGTACCAGGGCGGCGTCTCCGTCTGGGACTTCACCAACTCCTCGAAGCCGAAGGAGATCGCGTACTTCGAGCGCGGTCCGATCTCGGCCGAGACGCTGGTGGGCGGCGGCACCTGGTCCTCGTACTACTACAACGGCTACATCTACTCGAACGACATGGTCAAGGGCTTCGACGTGCTGAAGCTCGACGACCGCCTGACCGATCCCGCGAAGCGGGTGCGGATGGACGAGCTGAACGTCCAGACGCAGCCCGACTACTTCGCCGACTTCGACCACTGAGGGACGAGGTCCTGAGACGTTCCGCCGGGCGGCCTCACGCCCGGCGGGACCTGACCTGAGGTCTGTCGTTCGGGTCCGGCCGGGCTCGCGTGCCCGCGGTGACATCAGCCGCCGGGCGCGGCGGACGCTCCCTGATCCGGCCGGACCCACACGGCGGACCCCGACTCCCGGTCGAGGCCGTAGCGGTCGAACAGCTCGGCCCGCAGCCGGGGGAGCGGCATCGGTGCCCCTGGCATCAGTGCCGCGAAGACCGCGCCCATCAGCAGGGCCCGCAGCATCGGATAGTCGGTGTCCGGATCCGCCGACCCGTACCGCTCCACCGTCTCGCGCAGCAGCCCCGCCAGCCGCTGCTGCTCGGAGCACTGCACGAACCCCTCCGCCTGCAGGATGCCGGCCATGTGAGCGCGCATCAGGACAGGACTCTCCACCGTGAGCCCGAGAATCGCGTCGATCGCCCGCGCCATCAGCTCCCGGCCGTCCTCCGTGGCCGGCTCGCGCTCCAGCGCGGCGGCGAGCGTGCGGTGCATCAGCCGGTGCACGGCGGACTGGAACAGCTGGCGCTTGCCCGGGAAGTAGTACGAGATGAGCCCGCGCGCGGAACCGGCCCGGTCGGCGATGTCCGCCAGCTTCGTCGCCTCGTAACCGCGCTCGGCCACCAGCTCCACCGTGGCCTGCAACAGCCGCTCCCGGGAGCGCCGGCGCAGTTCCTCATTGACCGACGCGCTCCGCGGGGACATGCTTGACTCCTGCGTTGACTGGCTCTAAGCCAGTATACTCGGGGGGTCCCGTCGAGGGCCCTTCCGGGTCGGCGCACAGGGCTGCCGCAGGGCTTGGGCGACGCGGGGGATCGCCCAAGCCCTGCGGTGCAAACCCAGAGAGGGTGGAAGTGTTGGTTCCGCCGTCTTCGATCACTTCTGATCGTACTCATGCTGAGTCGATGCTGACTTTCCTGATGCCCAGTCAGGTGACCGTCAACCGTCGAGGGTGGCGCTGCGTGACTGGTTAGGCACTGTACGGCTGACACGTGGCTCGTCGGCGCGCACACCCCGCGCGGCCTTGGAGGGGCTTTGCATCCGACGGCCCTTCTGTCCGGCGACGGGTGGTAGCCGCCATTGTCAGTGAGCTTCTTCAGCGTTGCCGCTCCAGGGTGAGGACGGCTTTGGCGATTGACGTCATGCGGTTCGGGCTGCATCGGGATCTGCGGAAGATCCGCCAGGACTTCAGGCGCGCGACGCCGCGTTCGACCGGTGCCCGTGCTGCGGCCAGGGCCCGGTTGAGGGTCTTCTCGGTGGGGGTGAGTTCCTGCAAGGGCCTGCGTTTGATGCCCGTGGTCACCCAGGGACCACCGCCCTGGTAGGCAAGATCGGCCAGCACGGGGACGCCCTGACGCTCGCAGATCCGGATGATCCGGTGAGTGCGGGCCGCGGTCAGGTCGTGAGTCCGGCCCGGCAACGCGGGTGAGAGCCACAGCAGCCGGCCGTCCGGATCGGTGACCGCCTGCACGTTCACGCCGTGCCGGCGGTGCTTGTGGGAGTAGTCGGCCCGGCCGTCGCCGACCCGGTCGCATTCGGCGAGCGTGCCGTCCAGCAGGACGAAGT